>JAQUOD010000002.1 GCA_028717245.1 Candidatus Omnitrophota bacterium | reverse complement strand
CTCCTGCGTAGCCATTATAATGTCCTTTCCTGCCATATGATCCTCCTTTGGAAAGGATCATTATAGCAACTTTGGAACAGGACATTTTTGCTTTGCTAAAAGCGGACATTATTGTATTGCGATTACACTATTTTTAATGAGCAGACAGCTTACGGAGTATAAACGACGTAAGCTGTAGGCGAAGCCGTCTGCGAATTAACCCCGCTCTTTTGGACAGGTTCTACTACGATTGCCCGCCTTGCCAAAAGGGCGGGGTAAATTCAGCCTTATCCGCCTACGGCGGATGGCTTCATTTATTTTTCTATCTCCTGCAGCTCGTAAAGCTTCTTGTACAGGCCATCCCTTTCCAAGAGCTCACTATGCCTGCCTTCCTGGACAATCATGCCCCTATCTAGGACGATTATCCTGTGGGCGTTCCTCACCGTAGAGAGCCGGTGCGCGATTACAAATACCGTGCGGCCCTGCATAAGCCGGTCCAAGGCCTCCTGCACCAAGCGTTCTGACTCAGAATCCAACTGGGAAGTCGCCTCATCGAGGATTAAAATAGGCGGATTCTTTAAGAGTGCCCGGGCAATAGCTATCCTCTGGCGTTCTCCTCCGGAAAGCTTCATCCCCCTATCGCCGATGGCTGTTTCGTAACCATTAGGTAATTTCCGGATAAAATCGTGCGCATATGCCTGCCTGGCTGCCTGCTCTATTTCACTCTCGGAGGCATCCGGCTTACCATAGAGGATATTGGCTTTTATCGTATCGTTAAAGAGTATGATTTCCTGCGTCACCATACCTATCTGCCTGCGCAGGGATTTAAGTGTCAACTCCTTTATATCTATGCCGTCAACAAGAATCCTGCCTTTTTGGGGGTCATAGAAACGCGGGATGAGGTCTACTAATGTCGTCTTCCCTACGCCGCTGGGGCCGACTACAGCCAGGATCTCCCCCATGCTTATCCGCAGGTTTATTCCTTTTAAAATCTCCTGGTTCCCATAACTAAAATAAACGCCTTCGTAAACTATGCTGTTTTTAAAAACAGAAAGCTCCTGCGCATCCGCTTTATCTTCAATGCTGGGGGGCGTATCTAATACCTCGTAGATACGCGTACTCGCTGCCATTGCCTGCTGCATAATAGAACTAACCTGGCTTAATTTTTTAAAAGGCCGGATTAAAGAAAGTAAGGCAGCCATAAATAAAGCAAACGCGCCGAAAGAAATCCTGCCTTCGATAACCTGCCTGCCGCTATAGTATATAATAAAGAGCGCCATGGCCACGCCGATTAACTCCGTAGTAATGCCTAAAATAAGCATCCGCTTGATAGATTTCATGGCCAGGCGGTAATAATCATGATTCTGTTTTTTGAATTTGGCGATTTCCCTGGCCTCGGCGCAGAATGCCCGGATAATCCTCACCCCCCCGAATGTTTCTACTAAAAGGGAATTTATATCCGCCATCTTTTCCTGGGAACGCTTACTTAAGTTTCGCAATACTTTACCTACTACTACAATGGGGATAGCTACCAAAGGCAAGACAATAATAGAAATCAAGGCCATCCGCCAGTTGATAAAAAAGGTCAGAAACGCAAAGCAGGCGACCTGCGAAGACTGATAGATAATATCCGTAAGCGCATAAGATACGGCGTTTTCTATAAGCTTGACGTCATTGGTAATACGCGAGATTAATTCCCCGCTTCTTTTCTGGGTGAAATAATCCAGGGATAAACTCTGCAATTTATCGTAAATGAGGTTCCTGACGTCCCGGATGACCTTCTGGCCCACGTCAGACATAATATAGGACTGCAAAAACTCAAAAATAGCCCTGATAAAAAGCGCTATAGGCACTACAATTAACAACACGTAGAGCACCTGTAACGGCGTAATGGCATTTAAGTGGTTTAAAATATTCTCTAAAAAGGCGGGCAATTTACCGTGGGTAAAAGTTATGGCCCTATTGGTAAAGACCCTGTCTACAATAGGGACAATGGCGCTTAAACGGAAGACGTCCAGCAACGTAACCACGCCCATAAATAACCCTGAAACAAGAAGCAGCCCATAATATGGCCTGGCGAACTTAAATAACCTGCGGTAATTCTGCATTTTGATTCCCTTTCTATCTACAAACTTGAAGCAATAATATATCATATTCATTGACTTTTGTCGAGCGATTTGCTATGATTTTTGTATGATTTTTGCTGCGGGCTTTGCTCGCGTGCTGAAATTGTTCGCCGTCTGCTTCGGTTTACTCGTCGCTTCCGCCAGTAGACTTACGTAAGGCAGGCAACACTCCAGCAACTCGTAATCCCTTGCAGACTTTTGCCGAACAATTTCTAATGCACGCTCCCAAACCCCTCAGCAAAATATCTTTTTAGCGGGTGGCTTGGGTGGTTTTGAACAGCATGTAGTTTATGCGAACGGCCAAGGTTCACCCGCTATTTAGATAATCAGTGAGAGTGAGCATAAACTCCAAGCGAGATTTTCCTCGGTGGGGAAAATCGAGCGGTGCTGCGAAAAACTACCCAAGACAGGACCCGCTAAAGAAAATATATTTACTATGGATAGAATAAAAGTTGGGGTTGTAGGAGTGGGGCATCTGGGCAGTATACATGCCAAGCTCTACCGCGAAATTGAATCCTGTTCTCTGGCAGCGGTCTGCGATACGGATAAGGCGCGGCTGGAGGAAATATCCTCCAATCTCAATGTCCCCGGCTATGCCGATTATCAGGAGCTCTTTGGCAAGGTTGATGCCGTAAGTATTGCAGCACCCACTAAAGAGCATCATAAAATAGCTTCAGACTTCCTCAGGCATAAGATACATACCCTGGTTGAAAAACCCTTTACTACTAACCTCAAGGAAGCTGATTCCCTAATCAGTCTGGCCCGGAGAAATAAGCTCATCCTGCAGGTTGGCCATGTGGAGAGATTTAACTCTGCCTTTGCCGCCACCCTCAAGCTCATCAAAGACCCCCAGTTTATTGAATGCCACAGGCTGAGCCCCTTTCCCCGCCGGTCCCTGGATATAGGCGTAGTCTTAGACCTGATGATCCACGATATAGATATCGTCCTGGGGCTGGTGAATTCGCAGATAAAGAAAATTGAGGCAGTAGGCATCCCGGTCCTGACCCCGCTTGAGGATATTGCCAATGCCCGCCTTACCTTTAAGAATGGCTGCGTGTGTAATTTGACTGCCAGCCGCGTCTCCGATGAAGCGATGCGTAAAATCCGCATTTTCTTTAAGAATACCTACATATCCCTGGATTACAAGAACGAAGAGGCCTTTGTCTATAAAAAAACGGATTCCTCTATTTCTAAAGAAGCCCTGCCCATAGAAAAAGAACAACCCCTGAAAAAAGAACTCTCCGCTTTTATCGACTGCGTAGCGCAAAACAGAGTGCCGCTTGTTTCCGGCGAGGTAGCCAGAGAAGCGTTGAGAGTCGCCTTTGAAATCTCCAAACAAATATGGAAAACCCAAAGAATATCCTGATCGTCGCAGGCGAGGCATCAGGAGACCTGCACGCCTCGTGCCTGGTGAAAGCCCTAAAAAATATTTACCCGCAGTTGAATTTCTTCGGCCTGGGCGGTGAGGCCTTAAAAAAAGAAGGGGTAAACCTGTATTTTAATCTGGTGGATTTGGCAGTAGTGGGGTTCTTTGAGGTCCTGAAAAACCTTAAGGAATTCCGCGAGGTCTTCTGCGGGATACTCAGGGAAGTAGATAAAGTAAGGCCCGACTTGGCCATACTGGTGGATTATCCGGGTTTTAACCTGCGCCTGGCAGGAGAACTAAAAAAAAGAAATATACCTATTATCTACTATATCAGCCCCCAGGTCTGGGCCTGGGGTGAAAATAGGATAGAGATTATCGGAAAATTGGTAAAAAGAATGCTGGTGGTCTTTAAATTTGAAGAGGCGCTTTACCAAAAACATAACATACCGGTATCCTTCGTTGGCCACCCCTTGCTGGATATTGTCAGGCCTAAGGTGAACAGGGAAGAACTTTTTAGAGAACTCAATCTAGATTCAAATCGCCTCACTCTGGCGCTCCTGCCCGGCTCAAGGGAAAAAGAAGTCAAGGCGCTCCTACCGGTAATGCTGGATAGTGCCGCTTTGATTTCTAAGGGCATGGGGGGCAATACCCAATTTTTAATCCTCAGGTCTACGACGGTAAAAGAAGATTTATTTAAAAAAATGCTTCTCCGCCATAAGGCGCTGACGCTACGGCTGGTTTCGGGCAGGGCTTACGACGGCTTAGCAGCTTCGGATTTTGCCCTGGTTGCCTCAGGGACCGCTACCTTGGAAACAGCCATACTGGGAATACCGATGGTAATTTTATACAAGGTCTCCTTCCCCACCTGGGCCTATTTGAGGATGAAAATCAGGATACCTTACATAGGTTTAGTCAATGTAGTTAAAGGAGAGAAAATCATCGAAGAATTTATACAATATAATGCCCGGCCCCGCAGAATCGCCGGTTATATAATTAAAACCCTGAAGGATAAGGAAAAATTAAGCCGGATACGGGAAGGCCTGTCTTATGTCGCTGCCTCTCTCGGAGAAAAAGGAGCAAGCATGAAAGCAGCGCAGATAGTTGCTGAAATGCTTAGGTAAAAATGAAGATAGACCCCACTAAAACCGTAAGCGAATTAATCAACACTATTTCTTATGTAACCAACATTGAAGGCAAAAAAAATATCTATCATGCCTGGCGCGTCGCCATAATATCGGCAAAGCTCGCCCGTAAAAAAACGGATACCCGCCTTTTAAAATGCGTCTTCTATGCCAGCCTCCTGCATGATATCGGCGGAGTGGGGTTTCCCTTTCATATAATCCATTATCTCAAACGTAAGGATAAGACGAGCAGGAATATACTTTTGTCTCATCCTATCATCGGCGCGCAGCTGGTATCCAATATCCCCCAGATGAATGAAATAGCAAGGCTAATCCTTGACCATCACGAATGGATAAACGGCGCAGGTTACCCCCGGGCAAAAATAAAGAAATATATTCCTCTCGGTTCCCAGATAATCAGGATGGGTGATGCTATAGATATCCTCCTGCAGACAGGCCGCTACCGTAATTTAAAAAAGATGGAGGATAAGCTTTCTTTAAATATCGGGAAAGAGTATTCTCAGGATTTATTCGACGCCGGATTAAAGGCATTGAAAGAGGACAGGCTATTCCATCAAATAACCGGCCGGCGTAACACAGATTCAATCTTTAAGAAAACGAGCGCTGCGGTTGGGCTTATCCCCATACCTTTTAAAATTGATGCCATCGGCAAAACCCTGGAGTTTGTGGCGCAGATTATCGATATGCGCCACCCCTATTCTGCCGGGCATTCACTGCGCGTTTCGCGCTATGCCCTGGCGATTGCCTTAGCTATGAGACTGGAACACGATGAAGTAACCCGGATAAAATGGGCAGGGCTTATACACGATATCGGCAAAATCAATATCTCCCGTTACATCATGAATAAGCCTACGAAACTTACCGAGAAGGAATTCCTGGAAGTTAAAAAACACGCCTCGCATACCCGTAAGATTATGGGGATGCTGCCCAGCTTAAAAGAAATTGTGGAGATTGCTTCAGACCACCATGAATACTTTAACGGTTCAGGTTATCCTCAAGGGCTAAAAGGTAACGAGGCACCCTTAGGCGCCAGGATCCTGGTTGTCTGCGACGCCTTTGATGCCATGACCTCAAACCGGCCTTACCGCACCTCCCTTACTCCTAGCGAAGCCTGCCAGGAAATCAAGAGGCTCGCCGGACAGCAGTTTGACCCTGAGATTGCTAAAATCTCCATCCCCTTATTCAAAAACCTCGGCCTTTAGCACCTGGTGCAAATCCAATCGGGCACCTGGTGCAAAACTAAGATTGTACCTGTCCCTTTGCAAGAGTTATGCGTTCATCGATGGGCGGGTGGTCAAAGAAAAAAAACTTGATCAGCGGGTGGGGTTTTCTATCGGCAAGATTCTGTTCACAGAGTTTATCCATAGTAGAAATAAAGGCCTCTTTTAATCCGGTCGTTTCTAACGCCAGGGCATCCGCATTCCTTTCTAATCTGCGGCTGATATAGTTATTCAAGGGCTGCGTGATTATCCCGAATATAATCCAATAGAGAAAAATAACCGGCAGTGCCGCAATATCCAATAAGGAAGATAAACCAAACAGGCCCAGGAGATAATTACTGGTTTTAAATATAAAATAAAATGTCAGCAGCGTAGCTAAAGAACTGACCAGAATAAGCTTAAGCAGGTGCCTTAACCTGTAATGCGCGAATTCATGCGCCAGGATAACCTCAATTTCATCAGGGCTATATTTATCCCTTAACGTATCCGCCAATATCACCCGTTTTGTCCTGCCGACTCCGACAAAAGCAGCATTTGCTTTTTGCGTTTTTTTACTGAAGTCTATCTCAAAGACATCAAGCCCTCTGATTCTCATCTTATCTGCCAGGCGTAGAATCCGCTGCCGGAGATTATCGTCTGAGAGTTTCTTATATTTGAAAAATAAAGGTATAATCACAACAGGCGTAAGCCTGGCTAAAATCAGGCTGAAGAATATCCAGATAAAAGAAATAATCCACCACCAGCTAAAGACATAACACTTCAATACATAATACAATACAGAAATAAAGATGAGGCCGATGAGATAAGAAATAATGCCTGCCTTGGCCTGATCCAGGAACCAATCCCCTAATTTCTGCCGGGAGAGGGAAAATTTATGTTCCAGTATATACGAGGAATAAAAATTTAAAGGAAAGCTAAGCAGATAATAGGCAAGTGAGACTATGAGGATAAAGAGCGGGACGACGATATATTGACTCTGAGTAAAATTGCTGAGCGTCTCTGCCAGGCCCTTGGATATGCCCAGCCCTAAAAATATTAAAAGTAGCGCGATAACATAAACTATATCCAAAAGGGCCAGGCTATACTTGAGGGAAGAATATCTCTTGGCCTTATTTAAAAGATTATCATCACCTGGGCCGGACACGTCTATTTAACGGATTTTTCGTTAACCGGCATGATATTGATAAAGGTCCGGGGCCTGCCGTGACTGGTCTTTTTTTTCGTAAAATGAATTTTCCCCGGGCAGAGGGCAAAAAGTGTACCCCTTCCCCTGACGTTCTGGCCTGCCTTATAAGTATTAATTCCCCTGGCCAGGATTTCGCCTGTCTTGACTATTTTTCCTCCGGATACCTTAAGCGCCTTATCTTTCTTGGGCGTTGATTTTCCGCCTGCCATTGTGTCCTCCTATTTAATTCCGCTAATATTACCACACAATCCTTAATTAAGCAAGATTTCTTCGTTCTTTTCGGGAAGATAAGCAGCCAGCCCCTGTTGGGTAAGTATCTCAAATAGGGCCTGAGATTGGCCGGGGTCAGCGTGGACTAAAAATATCCGCTTTAAAGGAAGGCAGCGCGAAACAAAATCCACTAACCCGTTTTTATCGGCATGGCCGGAGAAGGCATTAATGACTATCACCTCGGCATTGAGTTCATATTCCACCCCGAATATATGCACAAAACGCGCCTTATCTACAATTTTTTTACCCAGGGTATCGGCTGCCATATAACCTACGACCAAAATGGTATTGCGGGAATCCTCGATATTGTTCTTTAAGTGGTGCAGGATCCTCCCGGATTCGCACATACCCGAACCGGCAATGATAATCATCGGCCGCTTATCGTTATTCAATGCCTTTGATTCATTCTGGTCGCGGATAAATTTAAGGTTCAGGAATTCAAAGGGATTATTACCCTGACGCATATCCTGACGGGTCTGTTCATTCAGGTAAGAAGAGTGGTATTTGAATAAATCGGTTATACCCAGGGCCAGAGGGCTATCCACATACACGGGTATAGGCGCTATAGCTTTCTCTTTTAAGAGTTCGTTTAAAAAATAGATGACTTCTTGCGTGCGTTCAAGGGTAAAGGCGGGAATAAGGATTTTTCCTTTACGCCCCACAGTGCCGTTAATCGCATCTTTGAGCCTGGCCCTTGCCTGCTCTATGGGCGCATGGAGCCTGCCGCCGTAAGTGCTCTCCAGAATCAAATAATCTAACCCCGGCGGCACTACCGGGTCATTAAGCAAAGGCAAATTCTTCCTGCCTAAGTCCACGGCATAACCTAACCTCACGGCCTTTGCGCCGTCTTTTATATCCAGGACGATAATGCTTGAACCTAAAATGTGCCCGGCGTCATAAAAAGTAACAAAGATATCTCCTGCCACGCAAAATTTTTGCGCATAAGAAATGGCCCTGAATCTGGACATGGCTTTTAATGCTTCTTTGCGGGTGTAAAGAGGTTTGCGTAAAGGCAACCCCAGCCTTTTATTGATTTTATTGACATAACGGACATCTTCTTCCTGGATTTTGCCTGAATCTTCCAGCATCAACCTGGCTAAATCCCGGGTAGCAGATGTAGTATATATCCTGCAGCGCAGGCCCTGCTTTATCAAGCTGGGTATGTTGCCGCAATGGTCAATGTGGGCGTGGGATAAAACCAGGGCATTTATTTTGCGCGGATTATAGTTGAAAGTAGTATTCACCCGATAAAAGGCATCGCGATGCCCATGGAAGAGCCCGGCATCAATAAGGACCTCGGCCTTATCTGTTGAGGCTAAGTGGCTTGAGCCCGTAACGGTCCTTACTCCGCCTAAAAATTTTATGGTTATAGGCACTTTTGATATTCCCGATTTTAGCTATTAAGTTACGAAGAGATTACGGGACGAAAATTTACCGTCGGTAGTCAAGTTCACGCCTAACCTTTTTAAGCCGACCTCATCTCCGGGGGTAGGGATGTGCGTTGTGTGCACTTCGCAGCCTTTTAATTCTACCAGCTTTTTCATGGCTAATTCTGCGGTATGGTTGGTGGTGGCGCTGATGGAGAGGGCAATTAAAGTCTCCTCTAAATCCAAACTCTCGGATTCGGCATTTAAGATCCCTTCTTTTAACTTGGAGATCTGGTTTATGATATGCGGAGAAAGCAGGAGTATTTCGTCGGGAATATTGGCCAGGACCTTTGTGGCGTTCAATATCAGGCTTGAAGCAGCATGCATCAGGTGGGAATTTTTACCGGTGATAATCCGGCCGTCTTTTAACTCTATGGCAGCCCCGCAATATATGCCGGCATTGCCCTGAGCTTTGGCTTCTGCCTCTTCAGCAGCAACCCTGGCCGGTTCTACGACAGAGCGGTCCGTAATCTTAACGCCTAGCTCTTCCATCAAAAGCATCACCCTGTCTACTGTCTCTTTCTTTTCTATGCCCAAAACATATTCTGAGTTATACCTGAAATACCTGCGGATTAATTCCTGTTTTGCCGCCTCCTGCACTATGGCATCATCCACAATACCGAAACCCGCACGGTTAACCCCCATATCCGTAGGCGAATTATACATAGGTACCTGCGCGCCTTTATCGAAAATCTTGCCCAGGATCAATTTCAGTATAGGAAAACTCTCTACGTCACGGTTATAATTTATAGCGGTTTCGCTATAAGTATTCAGATGAAAAGGATCTACTAAATTAAAATCCTGTATGTCGGCGGTGGCTGCTTCATAGGCAACGTTAACCGGATGTTTGAGCGGGATATTCCAAATAGGAAAAGTTTCAAATTTTGCGTAGCCGGCGTTTACCCTGCGCTTGTGCTCCTGGTATAACTGCGAGAGGCAGGTAGCCAGTTTCCCGCTCCCCGGGCCCGGGCCGGTTACTATAACAATCGGCTTTTGGGTTTCTATATATTCGTTTTTACCGAAACCCTCCTCGCTAGTCACTAAATCTATATTGGCAGGATATCCTTCTATAGGGTAATGCAGATAGACCTTTACGCCCCGGCGTTCTAATTTATTCTTAAAGATAACTGCCGTGGGCTGGTTGGTAAAACGCGTGATTACCACCGCAACAATATCCAGCCCCCATTTTCTCAAATCATCGATTAACTTTAAAGTAGCAACATCGTAAGTTATCCCGAAATCCCCCCTTACCCTTCCTTTCTCAATGTCTCCGGCATAGATACACAGGACAATATCTATTTTATCCTTTAATAACTGCAATAGCCTTATTTTGACATTGGGGTCATATCCGGGCAGGACGCGCGCGGCGTGATAATCAAAACAGAGCTTTCCGCCAAATTCCAGATATAATTTATTATCGAACTTTTTTACCCTATCTGAAATCGCGGCAGTCTGCTCTTTGAGGTACTTCTCATTATCAAAACCTACTCTCTTAACCATATACTCCTTATCATTATCATCTATATTATAATACGCAGATTGAAATTTGTAAATGACTCAATAACACTCTTAGCGGCTGCCTTGTCTTGCTTTCTCGCATTTCTATCTTATGAGGTAGCGGGTCCTGTCACGGGGTGCCTCTCGTCAAATTTTCCTCGAGGCATCCCCGCGCCACCCGCTAAAAATAAATATGTCAATTTACAACAAATGAATCTGGCGGTTTTCGAGCAAATGGAGGTTTTAGCCAAAGCAGCTTGAGTGAACGAGGGAATCCGAACGCGGAAGCATTCGGACAGCGAGGATGTTTGAGCCCGTCCTGGCGAAAGCCGACGGGCGAGTTCCGCAGCTGCCGAGTTCACGAAAGACCTTTGGCGTGCCCGATAGGGCAAAACCGACTTGAGCGAGAAAATTGACAGATTCATTTAAAGCAAGCCAAGACAGGCCGCTATACTTATACCAACCCCTGCTCGAGCATAGCATCAGCTACTTTTACAAACCCGGCGATATTTGCGCCCTTTACGTAGTCGATGTAGCTGGTTTCTTTACCATATTTAACGCACTGTTCATGGATAGCAATCATAATATCGTGCAGCCTGCTATCCACTTCTTCACGCCCCCAGGATAAACGCATGCTGTTCTGGGTCATCTCCAGGCCAGAAGTTGCCACACCTCCGGCATTAGACGCTTTGCCCGGAGCATATAAAATCTTGGCCTTTTGAAATACCTCCACTCCTTCCGGAGTAGTCGGCATATTTGCGCCCTCGCCAACGGCAATACAGCCATTCTTCACCAGCATCTTGGCATCGTTCTCATCAATCTCATTCTGGGTAGCGCAGGGGAAAGCTACGTCGCATTTTACAGCCCAGGGTTTCTTGCCTTCAAAATATTCGCACTTAAACTCCTTGGCGCATTCTTTGATGCGGCCGCGCTTAACATTCTTCAGTTCCATAATACAGGCCAATTCCTTTTTGTCGATTCCGCCCTTATCCTGAATGTAACCATTGGAATCAGAGAGTGTTACTACCTTTGCCCCTAAATCAATCAGTTTTTCCACAGTGTATTGGGCAACATTACCGGAACCGGAAACAGCGCAGACCTTTCCTTTTAGAGACTCTCCCTTTGTCTTAAGCATCTCCTGGACAAAATAAACGCAGCCATAACCAGTAGCCTCAGGGCGAATAAGGCTTCCGCCCCAGCTCAGGCCCTTGCCGGTAAGCACGCCGGTAAACTCGTTACGTAACCTTTTGTATTGCCCGAACAGGAATCCGATCTCGCGGCCGCCCACGCCGATATCGCCGGCAGGCACATCCGTATCCGCTCCGATATGCCTAAAAAGTTCGGTCATAAAACTCTGGCAGAACCTCATTACTTCGTTATCGGATTTACCCTTAGGGTCGAAGTCAGAGCCGCCTTTTCCACCGCCCATAGGTAAAGTAGTCAGGCTATTCTTAAAGACCTGTTCAAATGCCAAAAATTTCAAAATACTCAAGTTTACGCTGGGATGAAAACGCAGGCCGCCTTTATAAGGGCCGATAGCGCTATTCATTTCAATACGGTAGCCTCTGTTCACCTGAATCTCGCCCCTATCATCTAACCAGGGCACGCGGAACATAATTACGCGCTCCGGCTCTACCATCCTCTCTAAAACTTTGGCTTTTTCATATTTGGGGTTCTTTTCAATAAAAGGCATCACTGATTCTGCCACCTCCCGCACTGCCTGATGGAATTCCGGCTGGCCGGAATCTCTTGCAGTTACTCCTGCCATAAACTCTTCGATTTTCTTAGACATTTTCCCTCCTTTTGATTATGTTTTATCCAGATACTGCTTAATTTTCAGGCAAGGAACATAAAAATAAAATGGCGCCTCCCCTTTTATAAAAGGAAAGACACCATTGTCTTTCTCACAAATTGAATATTATCATACATAATATCAGCAAAATAAATTTTGTCAAATAATTTTTCTACCTGCGGGAAACGATAACCATACTCCTGATCTCTTTCGTAACCTTATGTTTGATTAAATCTTCAAGCGGCAGAGGAATAACCAGAGACCAGTTCTTTACGCTGATTGTGCCGGGTGTGTTTATGCGGTATTGATAGGGTTCTCCCTTAAGTATGCCGGCTAGATACATCCAGTCTAGTATCAACTCTATGCAGAATATCGCGCTTGAGCCAAGGGTTATTTTTAACGCGGCTTTGATAATATCCGCACCTACCTTATCCGGCATCGGCCCGGGTAAACCCAAACGTTGAAAGAGTTTTTCTTTTTCACGGTAAGTATTATCATAGATATCTATAAAATCCCCGATTTCCTCTCTCTTTTTGCCTAGAACGGCTGTCAGAATATCGCTTGAATTGATACTATCTAACCAGCGTAATCTAGCGTGCCCCGAACGCGCCAAATCAAATAATTTATCTTTTACAGAGTTATAATCTACCCCACGCTCAGCGCATTTCCTTTTAAAGAGTTCCGCATCCACTGTCCCGGCTTCGTTCTCCCACCAGGCAGCCCAGTTAGTCGTATCATGGGTAGAGAGCATGGCCACGGAAAGAACACGGTAATCCTGCGGCAGGAGAAAATCGTGCTTTATCTTCCAATCTTTAGTCCAGCGTTGGACATCATTACCGGGTATGCCTAATTCTCTTAATGTCTTTTTACACATATCGGGTATTATCCCTAAATCTTCCGCGCATAAAAGCATCCTGGTATTATTGAGCATAACCGATAAAATATTTCTGCCCTGTTGCTCCCATTTATTCTCATCAGGCAAGTCAAAAAAACCGTTTAGGCCCTGGTTCTCTAAAGGCTCCTGATAAGGGATACTCCAGATACGGAATAAGCCCACGACATGGTCTATGCGCAATATGTCATAAAATTGCTGGGCGAATTTAAGTTTCTCTTTTAAATACCTGTAATCATCTGCGGCTACCTCATCCCAATTATAGGTAGGTACACCCCAGCGCTGGCCCTTAGCGCAATACATATCCGGCGGAGCGCCTGCGGCAAACCCTAATTTAAAAAATCGCCGGTGTTGCCAGACATCCGCGCTATCCCTGGAAACAAGAAAAGGCAGGTCCCCTTTTAACAGGATTTTTTTCACCTCGGCGTATTTTCTTACCTCTTTAAACTGCTTAGATGCCTGCCACTGCAGCCAGATTTGAAAAGTAATTTCCTTAGAGTGCGCTTCGAAGAATTCCTTAAGGGCCGCGACATCGCGGTCTTTATAGCGCGCCTCCCATTCATACCAGGGCTTACCCCCATGATAATCCTTAAGGGCTTTAAATAGAACGAAATCATCAATCCAATAATCATTATCCCGCCTGAATTTTTCTAAGTCTTTGGAAGCGGGCTCTTCTCCGGCAAGGAATATCTCCCGGAGTAACCCTATTTTCCTCTTTTTGATACGGTAATCCAGATATGGCCTGCCTGCCGGGAATTCCTCTTTAAGTTGATTAATTTTTGTTCTGAAAGAATTTTTATTTCTGCTGAGAATAACCTCTAAAGACAGGTATGCCGGTTCAAGGGCAAAAGAACTTAAGGAATCATAGGGGCAAAAAAGAGGGCCGACTTCATTCAAGGGCAAAAGCTGAATAATGGAATTACCGGTTAATTTCGCCCAATCTATCAAGAGTTTTAAATCCCTGAATTCGCCTATACCCGCGCTCTTTTTAGAATAAACGCAAAACAAAGGGGCTAATATGCCTGCCCTCTTTTGCGTGCCGATTCTTTTCCATTTATCTTGCGCGGGGGTTTTAATCAGGTATTCTTTTAAATTTTCTTCAGGCATCTTATGCCGTTCTTAAAGGAGGATCGTAGAGGTTTGAAATTGAAGGCAGACTTTGCATTAAATCATTTGAGTTTTGGTTCTTTTACATCTTTAGCCAGAATTATGGCCTCGGCAATTTCGCGCATGGATTTACGGCTATCCATGCTCTGTTTCTGGATTAAGCGATAAGCCTCAGAGGGCAAGACCTTTGCTTCCTGCGAAAGAATATCTTTGGCCCGCTCAATAAGTTTACGCGTGGTTAACGCCTCTTCGGCGCTGCGCGCCCGCAGGTCTAATTCCGCGTTTTCAATGGCCACGGCTGCCTGATTAGCCAAAGCAGTCAAGACATCTAACTCGGGCTTGGTAAATTTATGTTTTCTGGAGGTATAGCAATTCAGTACGCCTATCACCCTGGCCTTTACTGCTAAAGGGACGCTGGCCAAAGAACAGAGCCCCTCTTTTACGGCAATATCTCTATTTAGATAGCGCTCATCTTCTTTGACATCTAATACACAGATAGCCTTATTATCCCGCGCAACTATACCGGCAATACCTTCTCCTAATTTGACATTGGGTTTTTTATTGTAGGCCTCAGAAATAGATTGCGTAGCCCTGACCACCAATTCTTTCTTGAACGGGTCAAAGAGCATAAGAGAGGAAATTTTGGAATTCATTATTTCGGCGGTAACCTGGACCACTAAACGCAGGAGTTCCTCTAAATAGAGCCCGGAAGTGATCAGGTTGGCTACCTTGGCCAGGGCCTCAATCTGCTTCAGATAAATTTTGTAATTTTCGCTCTTTTTCGCCTTTGGCATTACAGTATAGGCAGGTATTTGTCTATTTCGTATTGGGTAACCTGCTGCTTATATTCATCCCATTCTAATTTTTTGTTGCGGATAAAGAAATGAAAAAGCTCCTCGCCTAATGCCTTCTTCACTAATTCCGATTTCTCCGTGATCTTGATTGCCTCAAGAAGGTCTTCCGGCAAAGACTTAATCTTGGCACGCTCCCTCTGTTCGTCAGTCATATGATAAATATTGTCATTGGCCGGTTCCGGTAAGGCGCATTTTTTTTCAATGCCCTCAAGGCCTGCCGCTAACATCACGGAAAAAGCCAAATAAGGGTTACACGCCGGATCGGGAGAACGGTATTCTATGCGCGTAGATTTCTCTTTCCCGGGCTTATACATCGGCACCCTGATTAAAGCTGAACGGTTCATCTGCGCCCAGCAGATATAAACCGGAGCTTCGTATCCGGGCACCAGGCGCTTGTAAGAATTGACCCACTGGCTGGTTATGGAGGTTATCTCCGTGCTATATTTTAGCAATCCGCCGATAAATTGTTTAGCAATTTCAGAAAGATGGAACTTATCTTTTTTTTCAAAAAAGGCATTAGTTTCGCCCTTTCCGCCGGAGGCGGATCCGCCTTTGGCGGAGAATAATGACTGGTGCGTATGCATACCCGAACCGTTTATCCCGTAAATCGGCTTAGGCATAAACGAAGCATGCAGGCCCTTACCTTGAGCAATCTCCTTAGCTACCAGCCGGTAGGTCATCACATTATCCGCCATAGACAGGGCATCGGAGTATCTTAAGTCAATCTCATGCTGGCTGGAAGCTACTTCATGATGGCTGTATTCCACAATGATACCTAAATCCTCTAAGGCGCTCACAGTTTCATTCCTTACGCCCTGGGCCACATCTAAGGGTGTTAAATCAAAATATCCGCCCCTATCCAAAACAATGGCATTCTTGGGGTTATTAAAATAAAAATATTCCAGTTCCGGCCCCACATAATAGGTAAACCCCATCTTCTTAGCCTTATCCAAATTCCTTTTTAAGACATAGCGGGGATCGCCGACAAAAGGTTTACCGTCGGGCATGTAGATATCGCAAAACATCCTCGCTACCGGCTGCTCCTTTGACTCCCAGGGCAAAATAGCAAAGGTAGAGATATCGGGCCGGGCGATCATGTCTGATTCTTCTATGCGGGCAAACCCCTCGATAGAGGAGCCGTCAAAACCCATGCCATCCCCTAAGGCCCGCGGCAGTTCATCCACGGTTATGGTAAAACCTTTGAGGAATCCCAATACATCGGTAAACCACAACCTGATGTACCTCACTTTTTGTTCTTTTACTAATTTCATTAATTCTGATTTTGTCTTGGGTCTCATTTTATTATCTCCCTATCTTTTTTAAAAAATTATCCAACCGCAAAAGCGCCTCTTTGAGGTTATCAAAACTGGAGGCATAGGATATACGGACATAATCTTTATAGTGCTCTCCAAAAGCCGTCCCCGGGACTACCGCTACTTTTTGTTCTTTAAGCAGCCTCTCTGCGAAAGCCAGGCAATCCAGGCCTGTCTTCTTTATGGAGGTGAATACATAGAATGCGCCGTCGGGCTTGCGGCAGCCTAATCCCAGCTTATTTAAACCCTCGCAGATAAATTCCCTGCGCCTCTTGTATTCGCGTTTCATTTCTTCTACGGATTTCCTGCCTGTCTGCAGCGCCTCGCAGGCAGCCATCTGGCTGGTGATGGAGACGCACATAATAGTGTACTGATGAATTTTAGTCATAGCAGCGATGATATCCTTCGGCCCGCAGGCATAACCTACCCTCCATCCGGTCATGGCGTAACTTTTGGAGAAACCGCTTAGATAAAGCGTATTTTCTTTTGCCCCGGATAGGGTAGGAAACGGTGTATGCTCAAAATCATAGGTCAGGTCCGCGTAAATCTCATCGGATATACAGAACAATTTATTTTTAAGGATAACCTTTTTAATCTCCTCTAATTCTTTTTTTGTATAGGAAACACCCGTGGGGTTTACGGGATAGTTCAGGATTATGCCTTTAGTTTTTTTATCGATAGATTTTTCCAAAGCCCGGGGCGTAAGTTTAAACCCTCCGCCTTGAGTATCTATATAGACGGGCAGCCCGCCGGCTAATTCCGTAAGCGGGCCGTAAGAAACGTAACAAGGACTGGGGATTAAAATTTTATCTCCCGGGTTGATGATTGCCCGCAAAGCCAGATCAAAAGCCTCGCTTACCCCCACGGTAATCAGGATTTCTTCGTCAGGGCAATAGTTGAGGCCATACCGGTTTTTCAGATAACGGCTTACGCTTAGTCTTAATTTATAGAGCCCTTTGTTGGAGGTATAGGAGGTAAAACCCTCCTCCAAAGAATATATGCCTGCTTCGCGGATCTGCCAGGGAGTCACAAAATCCGGCTCCCCCACCCCCAAAGAGATCACATCCTTCATCCCGAGCACCAAATCAAAGAATGCCCGGATGCCGGAAGGCTGCATATTTTTGACTTTTTGGGAAATCATTTTCGTTATTGCGTTACTTGAGTTTATTGTGTTATTGAGTTAAACCCAAAACTCAACAAACTCAACGAACTCTATAAACTCAATAAACTAATACGATATTGCTATTCTTTTATTCTCTTCTCTATGTTTTAAAATCACGCCGTCTTCCTTGTATTTTTTTAAGAGGAAATGCGTGGTTGTCCCCTTGATATTCTCTAATGGAGCCAGTTTTTCCGCTATAAATCGGGAAACAGTATGCAGGTCAGGGCCTTCGACAATCAATAATAAATCATAGGTGCCGGAAATCAGATAACAACTGGAAACTTCGGGAAACGAATATATCCGTTCGGCAACCTTATCAAAACCTACGTCTTTCTGCGGGGCAATATTGACTTCTATCAGGGCGCGGACCTCGGAATTCGTATCCTTGATTAACTCTCTGTTAATTACTGTCTTATACTTTAATATCACCCCTTCTTTCTCATATTTCTTTATGGCTTCCTTTATTTTCTGAGGACTCTTTTTGAGCATCTTGGCAATATCTTCCGCCGTGGTGCGCGCGTCCTTCTGTAATATCTCTAATATCTCATCCATTTTCGCCTCCATTTTAAAAGTTACATAGTATCAGGGTATCAAAGTGTCATAGTGTCAAAGTGTTATCTTTTAAGCTTTTTCTTTGATACATTGATACTTGACACAATGACACTAACTTAGCTCTAAACATAGCATATACGAGGCCCCTGCCTCTTATGTTGGGAACGTTTAACCATATCTTGGACCTTATTCACTTTACTTGCCGGAAGCGCCTGTCTTCTTTTATGCTCAAGGCGCTCTAATATATCGTCTAATTCCGGGTAGGTTATGCCCATTTCGCCTTCGTCAGTCTGGCCGGGCCAAAGCCCTGCAGTAGGCGGTTTACTGATTATAGACAGAGGAATCCCGAATTCCCCGGCTAATTTCCTCACCTGTGTCTTTAATAAATCCCCTATGGGTAATATATCTACGCCGCCATCTCCGTATTTTGTAAAGTACCCCGCCGCAAGTTCCGATTTATTCCCTGTGCCGCAAACCAGATAATTAAATTTATTGGCAAAATAATATAAAATTGTCATGCGTAAACGCGGCCTCAGATTCGCTAAGGGCAGCCCGCCTGCCTGAGGCAGGATTTTCCACAGATTATCGTATACCTTAGTCAGGTCAATGGTCTTAGTCTTAATGCCCATCCACTTAGCCACCAAGCGCGCGTCTTTTAAATCCTGCGCCTGGCTATGACAAGGTAAAAGCAGGGCCAAAACCCCCTTCTTACCGACTGCTTCTTTTGCCAAGGCCGCTACTACTGCTGAATCCAGGCCGCCGGAAAGGCCCATCACCATACCCTTTGCGCCTGAATCTTTTAATTGCTTTTTCAGCCAGGAAATAATCTTCTTTTTCATATGGCTTGAATTATATCATTTAAAGAATACAGGGTCAAGAAAACATTAGGGACGGTTCTCAATACAATCGGAGAAGTGTCCCTAAAAAGGGGCACTTCTTGCTTTGGCTTAAAGAACCGTCCCTATCTTATTTTGACTTAATGGCCAAGACCTTGATGAAATCCGCTGCGTCTTCTATTTTATCCGTTACCCCTTCTAAGTATTCGGCTAACTGGTAGCACAATAAAAGCGTAGCCGGCTCAAGCTTGGCATGGATGATTGTCTCAATGAGGAGCTTTTTCTGGTCATCAGCGTCATGTTCAATGTGGTCCACAGCCTGGCAATCTTCAAGCGCCTTCTTCAGATCATTCTTGCTGATAGACTGAATAGCCTCTTTTAGTTTGGAGATGGAAGCAAAGATTAACGCTGTGGCTGAGGAGATATTGCCTAAGATATTTTCCGGTAGTTTCTGCTCAATGAACCCCAGGATCCTGGCTGCGCCGTTGGTCCAGTCGGCAATTTTATCCAGGCCTTTGACGAAATGCATCAGGTCTTCCCTATCCGGCGGAAGCAGGAGCCCTTCGGAAAGTTCATCCACCATCTTTGACCTTAATATATCTGCCTGATGCTCACTCTCCCTGACGCTCTCTATGGCTTTTGCCTTAGCGGCTAAATCCCCCTGGATAAAAGCCTCAACCGCGTCGGAGAAATACGCCACGGTCTTGTAAGTTTCTTCAACGTGCTTCTGGGCATCCAGTAATATGGACTGTTCCTCTGCCATGCCTAACCAACCTAGTATATTTCTTATCTCTTTCATCTTTAACCTCCTATTTTTACAAAAACCATTATCCCTTTAAGCACTAGAAAACTAATGATACCGGAAATAAAAGGCGTCGCCAGCCAACAGATGATTATCTCGCGCATAATGCGGACATTTAAAACCCGCACACCCCTGACTAACCCTACCCCGAAAATAGCGCCCACGATAGAGTGGCTGGTAGAAACCGGTATGCCGAAAACCGTGTAAATATGCACGTTGATGGCGCTGGCTAACTGCACCGAAAAAGCCATAATCGGTAAAAGGCGGGTTATCTGCGTGCCTATGGTCTCGATAACTTTATATCCCCAGGTAACAATACCTAAGACAATCGCAACGCCCCCTAACATTACGCTGATATGCGGCGATAATATTCCCGCGCCTACCATCACGCCTGTAGCGTTAGCCACATCATTTGCCCCCCAGGAATAAGCCACATAACAACCGCTCACGGTAATCAACGCTGCCATGGTTATCTTTATATATTTGCGGGGGATAATCCGGTAAAAAATATTTTTAAAAATCCGGTAGAAAATATAACCTAAGATAGCTGCGCCTACAGGAGTAAAAACCCAGCAGATAAATATATCTAAAAGTACTTTCCATCTAATCGGCGCGCCTATTGCCAGGCCCGCGCCTGCGACTGCGCCCACGATAGAGTGGCTGGTAGAAATGGGCATCTTCCAGTATGTCGCCAGCACCACCCAGGCGCAAGCAGCAAAGGTAGATACTAACGCTAAATAGAGCGCTAAGTTCTTACCTAACTCAGCCATCGGCACAATACCCTTGCCGATGGTCTTGGTAACATAAGACCCCTGCAAGAAAGCACCCAGGAAACCGAATATGGTAATTAAAATAATCGCCTGCTTTAGGGTGAGGACTTTTGAGCCGACTGCCGTGCCCAGGGAATTGGCGGCATCATTAGCGCCGATTGACCAGCCTACGGCAAGGCCCATTAATATGGCAAACGAAACTAATAACAGATACATTTATCCGTATTGGTTTAGTAAATTTTATTAGTTGAATTATAACACTTAAGGCAGGATAAGTAAAGGGAGAGAATTCTAGTTTAACTCTTCAGGATGATGTTTTACTACTTGCCCTTTAGCCAGATAAATAACATCTTCGGCAATATTAGTAGCGTGGTCGCATATGCGCTCCAGATAACGGGCGATTAATAACAACGGCACTGCGCGGTCTACGGTTTTGGCATCATGCGCCATATAGTCATTAATCAATTCGCCCTGGACTAAATCGCGTAATCTATCCGCCTCTGAATCGGAAAGTACCACTTTCTTGGCGAGTTCTGCGTCCTTTTTTAAAAAGGCGTCTATAGAATCACATACCATATTCTGGGCGATACCGGATAATTTAGGTATATCAAGTAACGGTTTTAATAACGGCTTATCTACCAGTTCTATCACCCGCTGGGCGATATCAACGGCCAAATCCGCCATCCGTTCAAGTTCAGCATTTATTTTCATACCGGTAGTAATAAACCTCAAGTCTCCGGCCATAGGCTGATGCCGGGCAATCAGGTCAATGCAGCGCTCATCAACCAGAAGCTCCAGCCCGTCTATCTTAGCGTCTTTATCAATGACTTCCTGGGCCTCATTTTTATCACGATTTTTTAAGGCCTCTATGGACTTGTAGATTGCCTCCTGAGTCAAAACGCCCATCCTTAAGATTTCTTCGCGTAATTCTTTTAATTCTTCGTCAAAGTACCTTTCCATTGAAATTTCCCCTTTCTTTTATTATCTGGAATTTCATCCCGAGCCACCATCTATTACAAATTGCGGCGAGGGATTATCCGTACCTCCCCGTAATATAATCCTCGGTGCGCCTGTCTTTGGGATTGGTAAAAATATCTTCGGTCCTGCCGGACTCTATCAATTCGCCTAAAAGCATAAACCCCGTTTCATCAGAAACGCGCGCTGCCTGCTGCATATTATGGGTAACTATTATTATAGTATAATTATTCCTAAGCTCACGCATTAATTCTTCGATCCTGGCGGTAGCCTGGGGGTCCAGGGCAGAACAGGGTTCATCCATCAATAATATGCCGGGTTTAACGGCTATGAGGCGGGCAATACAAAGCCTCTGCTTCTGTTCTAATGATAACCCTAATGCCGGCTTACGGAGCTTATCTTTTAATTCCTTCCACAAGAGGACTGACCTTAAACTCTCCTCTACAATTTCATCTAATTTATCCCTGCTGATAGAGTCAGCGTGAATTCTCTCTCCAAAAACAATGTTCTCGTAAATTGAGAGAGGAAAAGGGTTAGGCCTCTGGAATACCATGCCCACTTTCTTGCGCAGGACAACCAAATCTATTTTTTCCCGCTTTTGGCGGGATCCGGCAAGCGTATTAGGAACAATAGCGGGAGAATCAATAATATCTGTGCCATCAATTAAAACTTCGCCTGAAGTACGTACGCCTTCAATCAAATCATTCATCCGGTTAAAAACCCTGAGCAGAGTTGATTTTCCACAGCCCGAAGGACCGATAATAGCTGTAATCTTATCTTCCTTAAATACCGAGTCTACATTCTTTAAAGCATGAAACCCGCTATACCAGAGATTCAGATTTTTAGTGACTATTTTGTACATATATTTTAACGTAAAACTCAAAGCGCAAGGCGTAAAGTTGAAGTGTAAAACTTAAAAATGTTTTAAACTTTGCGTTTTAGTTCTACGCTTTTCCTGCCTGCCGGCAGGCAGGCGCTTTACACTTTACGCCCTCATTATCCGAACTTTCCTAAAATATAACCCTCGGTCCTCTTATCAGAAGGAGCAGTAAAAATTCTTTCGGTCTTATCTATTTCAATAAGCTCGCCGTTTAAGAAAAATGCCGTTCTATTTCCTACTCTCGCTGCCTGTTTAACGTTATTAGTCACCAGGATTATGGTATATTTCTCTTTTAGTTTAATCATAGCGTCTTCTACTTTCGCCGTAGAAATAGGGTCAAGGCCCGAGCATGGTTCATCAAACAAGATTATCTCAGGTTCAACTGCCAGTGTCCTTGCAATACACAGGCGCTGCTGTTGGCCTCCCGAAAGTTTAAAGGCTGACTCATCCAGCCTCCCTTTCACTTCTTCAAAAAGATACGCCTGCCGTAATGCCTCCCGGACTTTTTCTTCCAGCCTTTTCTTATTTCTTTCCCCGTGCATCCTTATCCCATATGCCACATTGTCAAATATGGATAAAGGAAGCGGTAATGGCAAGGCGAATACCATACCTATTTTACGGCGCAATAATTCTATATCGAACCTGCGGATATCCTCTCTTTCAAATTCTACTGCCCCGTCCATCCTATAATTCGCATTAAGATCATTCAGGCGGTTCAAAGCCCTTAAGAGAGTAGTCTTACCGCTATTCGCCGGCCCTATTATACTCAGGATCTCATTAGATTGGATCTCCATGTTCGCCTGTTTTATGGCGTGCAATGAACCAAACCATATATTGAGGTCGTGTATCTCAAGCTTTACCATCTCTTTTTCTTTCTGAATTGATAACGTATAATTATCGCAAGTAGATTCATAAGCAGAACCAGGGTTAACAAAACCAGGGCAGTGCCATATCTTACCTTCTCATCCACATTAGGCACTTGAGTTGAAATAACATACAGGTGATAAGGTAACGCCATGGCTTGCTCAAAAATAGACTTTGGTAGTTGCGGCAGATAAAAAGCTGCCACGGTAAAAAGAATAGGCGCAGTCTCACCGGCAGCCCTGCCCAAGCCCAGGATGGTCCCGGTTAATATGCCGGGGATGGCATTAGGTAAAACAATGTGCCTGATGGTCTGCCATTTACTAGCACCCAAGGATAAACTTACTTCACGGAAAGAATGCGGAACGCTTTCTAGGGCCTCGCGCGAAGTGGTGATAATTATCGGCAGGATCATAATCCCCAAGGTCAATGAACCCGAAAGAACCGAGACCCCGAATTTAAAGAAGACTACGAATAACGCCAGGCCAAAAAGGCCGTAAACCACCGAAGGCACACCTGCTAAATTAACAATCGCCAGCTTAATCATCCGGGTGAGAAGATTATCTTTGGCGTATTCGCTTAAATATATAGCTGCCAGCAATCCAACGGGCAGGGCAAAGATAATCGCGCCCAAAACTAAATATATTGTGCCTACGATTGCCGGGAATATCCCTCCGCTACGCATACCCTGGCGCGGTATATCCGAAAGGAACTGCCAGCTTATAGCAGGCAGGCCTTTTTGAATAATAATGACTATAATTAACCCCACAGGCACGACTATTAAAAGGGTTGCCAGGAATAAAAAGAAAAAGGCGATATTTTGTACTCTATGGGAGTTCCTCATTCTTGCCTTCTATGTAGAGCTAAATCTGCGGTTACGTTAATGGCAAAACTGATGATAAATAAAACTATGCCAATAGCAAATAAAGCAAAATAATGTTCACTCCCCACTACCGCCTCACCCATCTCAGCGGCAATGGTAGCAGTTAAAGTCCTCACCGGGGCTAAAATACTCTGCGGGATAACTGCGGCATTTCCCGTAATCATCATCACTGCCATAGTTTCGCCGATAACCCTGCCGATCCCCAGCATTACCGCTGCCAGAATGCCTGAAGATGCCGCCGGTAACATCACCCGCCATATTGCCTGCCACTGCGTTGCCCCTAATGCCAGGGCGCCTTCCTTATAAGTTTTCGGTATAGAATAAAGCGCATCTTCGGCGATAGAAACTATCGTAGGCATAGCCATAAATGCCAACATTATTGAACCGGATAAGGCAGTCAGGCCGGTAGGCAAATTAAAGACATTCTTTACCCACGGCACAAGCGTCACCATGCCGATGAATCCCAGGACCACGCTTGGTATAGCAGCTAACAACTCGATCCCCGATTTAAGGGCCTCTTTAATTTTTACGGGCGCTATCTCAGCGATATAAACTGCGCAGGCGACACCAATCGGAACAGAAATAATTGCAGCGCCAAAGGTAACCAACAACGAACCAAGTATCAAAGGGAGTATCCCTAATTGCGCCGGCTCTGAAATGGGATACCAGTTTTTACCGCAAAGAAAATGAAAAGGGCTTACGGTTTTAAAAACCGCAAGCCCCTCTTTCAACAGGAACAGGAATATCAATACCACAAAAAATATTGAAGCAATGCCGCAGAGTAGAATGAGCTTCTCGATAATGAACTCCTTAATTTTACGCATTGGACACAATATGTTGTTATTCAGTGAAATCCCCCGAAGCTTTAGCGAAGGGGGATGAATTCTTTTAATTTACGCATACCTATCGGATTACCTGCTTATAGGAACGAAGTCTGTCTTCAAAACAATTGCCTGGCCTTCTTCTGAAAGACAGAAATCTATAAACTTCTTAACCAACCCCTCTCCTCGCCCATTGGTATAAAGAAACAACGGCCGGGATATCGGGTA
This sequence comes from Candidatus Omnitrophota bacterium, assembly GCA_028717245.1. NCBI lineage: Bacteria > Pseudomonadati > Candidatus Omnitrophota > Candidatus Omnitrophota bacterium. Next base: position 246,904 of record JAQUOD010000002.1, on the reverse strand, counting down.
TTTACCGCTTATTACATTTTCTATAGTAGGCGCCACATATCCGGACTTCTCATCTTTTGCGACTGCAATGGCTTTCTGTCCGCTAGAGATATAACCCATACCGTAATAACCAACTGCCGCGGGGTTACCCGCTACTTCATCGGCAATGGCCTGCGAAGAAGATAATAACAATGCGGCAGGGGAAAACTCCTCTTTGGAATTCGGATCATTCCTTCTTAAAACATGCTCTTTAAAATAAACGTGCGTGCCGGAATTGACCTCGCGCGAAAGGATGACGATCTTCTTCTCTTGCCCGCCTACATCTTTCCAGTTGATAATTTTACCGGTAAAAATCCCGGCAAGCTGATCTGTGGTAAGCCTATTCACCGGGTTAGCCGGGTTTACTACCACTGCCAAACCGTCCAGCGCTACCTTAATTTCATCCGGGTTTATACCTTTTTGTTTAGCGAGAGCGATTTCCTTCTCTTTGATGTTTCTTGAACTCATGGCAATATCGCAGGTATTACTGATGAGGCTGGAGAACCCTGTGCCTGAACCTCCCCCGGTAATTGCCACGAAATCGCCTGCGTTTTTCTCCATATATTTTTCAGCCCAGGCCTGGCCTAAATTAACCATCGTATCAGAGCCTTTTATTTGTATGGAATTTTTCTGTATAGCAGCAAAGGCGGGCCTTAAGAACATGATTACGGATAAAATGATAAATATTTTTTTCAGCATATTTCCTCCCTATTTTTAAATAAAGGATATCTTATCCATATTATATCCGTGTGAGAATAATGTAAAATCTGTGTAAAATTTTCCCGTAAGGCTATTTAGAGAAGGCGGGATCCCGCCCTTAGCGGAAAAAATTAAAAGGCTATTTTTAGCTTCGTACCCAATGCATTGGCATCGGTCCATCTATCCGAACTCCTGTTGCTTTGGAGTAAATAATAGACCTCTGCTTTAACGTTCTGTGTAAAAGCCATGCTAAAGCCAGCGTAGAACCGATTACGGCTAAATGCCTTGTATTTGAAGTTTAAGAATATTTCATCCGCGAGATACGGCTGGATTGCTATTTTGGTAAATTTCCAGGGAAATTTTACGTTGAACTTGTTACGGTAGCGGCCGTAATCTGTCTGGTAGTTGAAATGCCTGTACTCAAAGCGGTTACGGTCATCAAATTTGAATCCCGCTAAATCCCACTTCAGGGTAGCATTTATATGGGGCCGGTTTTCTTCTTTAAATTTACTACCCTTCTTTTCATAAACCTGCCGATAATTTAACCCCAAGTCCAAACTCTTATTCAAACTATAAACAAACCCCGCGTCATAATGCTGATAATAGAAATCACTGGCATCGTCGCCCCAGCGGAATTCTTCTTCTAAGGTTACCTTTGATTCCTTGCTGGCCTTAAATTCCTGGTTCTCGGTATGCCATAGCTGAAAATCTCCGTCATCGTAAGCGTAAACCGGCCCGGCTATCATTAGGCTTAATCCAACCGCCGCAAGAATTTCTTTCTTCATCGTTATACTCCTTTTTAGAATGATACTTTTCCTTTAAACCGCCTAAAATACAAACTGCATATAATAGACTCAACTCAAGTAATATTTAACCTCCTTTCTTTTGATTTCTAAAAGAAGTATAAACTAAGGGCGTTAAATAAACTTATAGGATAAGTAAAAAGTAGGTAAAATTATTGGGGGGGGGTTAAATAAAGGGTTTACTTGGGGAGGGTAAAGAAGAACCCGGAGCCTAAGCCTTCGGTACTTTCTACGCCGACTGAACCGCCGTGTAATTCTACAATATGCTTTACGATGGATAGCCCCAGGCCCGTGCCGCCGAGTTCGCGCGAGCGCGCTTTATCTACGCGGTAAAAACGCTCAAAAATACGGGGGATATCTTTAGGGGGAATGCCGGTACCGGAGTCTTCTACAACAATTTTTATTTTATCCGCTGAATCCTGCTCATAAATTTTGATTGTGCCGTTTTCGCGGTTAAACTTTATGGCATTATCAATAAGATTAGTCAGGACTTGCCCGATTTTATCTTTATCTGCTTTTACTGATAAGCCAGCGGGTAAGTTATTCTCGGCTTTGATAGGGCCCTTTTTTAATTGTGATTTAAACCCGGCTAAGATGTCGTCGGTCAAATCTTTAAGATTGATTTCTTCTTTATGTAATTGCGCCTCTTGGGATTCAAGGTACGATAAATCCAGCAGGTCTCTAATAAGGATATTCAGCCGGTTGGCGTGCTCCTGGATGATCTCTAAAAAATGACGGCTATTCTTTTTGTCTTCTAACGCACCCTCAAGAAGGGTCTCCACAAAACCCTTTATGGAGGTAAGCGGGGTTTTGAGTTCATGCGATACGTTTGCCACAAAATCCGAGCGCATCTTCTCTAGTTTCCTTATCTCGGTAATATCGTGTAAGACTACTAAACATCCGTTTACAGCAGCATTTTCAAAGAGAGGCGAAGCATTAATCTGAAAAACTTTCTGGATGGGCCAGACCAGATTTAGTTCTTTTGATATAAATTCCCCTTTCTTTAGAACGTTATTTATAATTTCCGAAATGTCGTTATTGCGGATGACCTCAAGAAAAAATTTCCCTCCGGCGTCTTTCTTTATAATATTAAATATTTTCTCTATCGCGGGATTGATAGAAAGGATCCTTGATTCCTTATCAACAGCGATAACCCCCTCTGCCATGCTGCTTAAGATGGCCTGCATCTGGCTGTTTTCGCTTTCTAATTTATGGATTTTTTCATTTAACGCCGTAATCTTGGCGTTTAAGCCTTCGATTAATTTAAGGTATCGGTTGCGCTTAAAAAATATCATCCTTCTGCTCCCTCCGGTCGCTCAGGATGACCCTAAAGCGAAAGTCGAATGGGTCATATTTTAGCTTTAGTCCTCTTCTGCTTCAAATCTGTAGCCGTAATTCTTTACGGTAATAATCCGCCTGGCCTCGCTTTTTAATTTTTTGCGTAGCGTCCTGATATGCACATCTACTGTACGGGTCTCTATCTCTATGGCATGGTCAAAACCCCAGATAGTATCTAAAAGATAATCTCGGGAGAGAAATCTACCTTTAGCTTTTATAAGTACCCGCAAAAGTTCGAATTCTTTGGAAGTCAATTCTACCGGTTTTCCTTTTACGCTTACCTGAATCTTGGAAAAATCAATACTTAAATCTCCGATTTTCAAGGCCTCAGGCGGCTTTTCCTTGTCTTTCACCCGGCGTAAGACTGCCTTAATCCGGGCAATCAGCTCCCTGGGGCTAAAGGGTTTGGTAATATAATCGTCGGCGCCTAATTCCAACCCTACTACCTTATCCGATTCCTGGCTCTTAGCCGTAAGCATAATAATGGGTATAGATGCGGTCTTAATCTCTTTCTTTAGCGCCTTGCAGACCTCAAGGCCATCCATCCCGGGCAGCATTAAATCCAAAAGAATAAGGTCAGGGTGCTCCCTGTTTGCCGAATCTAAAGCATCTTCTCCGTCATAAACCGATATGGTCCTAAATCCTTCTTTCTTAAGATTATACTCCAGCATCTTGACGATATCTCTCTCGTCTTCCACAATCAGGATTTTCTCTTTCATTTTTTTTCAACCCCCTGGCAGGCGTTCACGCACACCCCGCAGACATACTGGTCAACTAAATGCTGTTTTTGGAATTCTTTTAATTTTTCAAAGCATTTCAAATAGTCAAAATCCGCAGGATTATCTTTTATGGCAGCGCAAGGGCAAACCGTAATACAAAGCCGGCAAGGCCCGCAATCCTGTTTAAGCGGCTTATCTGCTTTTAAGGGCATATCCGTCAGGATGGAAACTAAACGGAACTGGCTGCCCAATTTTTTATTTACCAAGAGGTTGTTTCTGCCTATCCAGCCTAGGCCGGCTAAAACACCCAGCCTCTTATGTGAAAGGTGGGCCTTCTGATTCTGCCAATCTAAAATCTGAGAGGCGGGTATGGGTATGGCCAGATAACCCTTAGACTGTATCCAATTACAAACTTTAAACGCTGCCTGATCCATAAAGGCATTGGCTGTGCGATAGTGGTGGAAATATAAACGCGTGGGCGCCTGCGTTATTTCTTCCAATATACCTGCGGATAACCTCACCCCCATACAGATCGCCCGGTCAAACTTATCTAAAACCTTTTTTGAAAGCGCGAACTCATCCTTTATCTTAGAAATATCCGCCACGCCAAATAAATCTACGCCCAGGCTACGGCAAAACCGTTTTGTCATCAGGTAATTTTTATACATTTGGCAAACCCCGGGCTTTAGCCCTAGGCAGGCGTAGGCTGATCTTTTTCAAATATACCATCAAAAGGGAAATGGCTACCGGGGTTACTCCGGAAATCCGCGAGGCCTGACCCAGGTTAATCGGTTTAAGATTATGCAACTTTTCTTTTATCTCCCGCGAAAGGCCGCAAATATTACCATAATCTAAATCCCGGGGTATTCTTATCTTCTCAAGGTTCTTAAAGCGCTCTACCTCACTTAATTGCCTCTGGATAAACCCAGCATATTTTACCTCTATTTCTGCCTGACGCAAAGCAGATTCCTGGATATCCAGCCCCATCCCATCAAGACCCTCTAAGTCCTTGAAACTTATCTCTGGCCTTTTTAAAATTTCCTCCAGGCTGACTACCTTTCTTATAGGCGAAGTCTTTAAATCCGCAAGACGGTTATTAACCTGCGGCGTAGGCTTAAGGTAATGCGTCTTTAATAAATTAACCGCCTGCTTTATAGCCTGCTCTTTCTCCTGGGATTTTTCGTAATCCGCCTTACTCACCAGGCCTAAATCATAGCCTGTCTTCCTCAGGCGTAAATCCGCGTTGTCTTCGCGTAAAATGAGGCGGTATTCTACGCGCGAGGTAAACATCCGATAGGGCTCGTTTGTGCCTTTGGTAGTCAAATCGTCAATTAATACCCCGATATAACTTGAGGCACGGTCTAAAATCAGCGGCTCTTTATTTTTTACCCGCAAAGCAGCATTTATACCCGCTACCAACCCCTGGGCTGCGGCTTCTTCGTAACCGGTAGTGCCGTTTATCTGTCCGGCAAGATACAGGTTCTTAATCAACTTTGTTTCTAGGGTAGGATAAAGTTGCGTGGGCTCAACTACCGTATGCTCTATGCCATAGCCGAACTTAATTACTCTGACATTTTCTAAACCCCCTATGGAATGTAAAATCTTAAGCTGCGCTTCCTCAGGCAGGCTCGTGGCTAAACCATTGGGGTAGACTTCATCGCTTTCATAACCTTCCGGTTCTAAAAATACCTGGTGCCTCTGCTTATCGCTGAATTTAACCACCTTATCTTCAATTGACGGGCAGTACCTTACGCCTGTAGCTTTAATTATGCCGGTATATAGAGGAGACTCATCCAGATTATCCCGGATAATCTTATGGGTATTATTATTGGTGTAAGTGATGTGGCAGGGGATCTGTCTTTGGGTTATTTCTTTAGTAGAAAAAGAAAAGGGGCGCGCCGGGCTATCGCCTTGCTGAACGGTTAATTGAGAAAAATTTATGGTGTTTTTATCTAAACGCGGGCAGGTGCCGGTCTTGAACCTGAGTAAATTAAACCCTAATTCTTTTAAGTTTTTTGCCAAGCCGGATGCCGCGGGCTCATCAATCCTGCCTGCGCTAAAATGATTCAGGCCTATGTGTATTAAACCGTCCAAAAAAGTCCCCGGACAAATAATCACAGTAGAAGAATTAATCTCTTCATTCTTATTCGTGAGTACTCCTCTTACAAAATTACCCTCCACGATTAAACTGCTCGCCTCCGCCTCCTTTATAAAAAGATTCTCCTGGCCCTGGAGCAACTTTTGCATATACTGCTTATATTTATTGCGGTCTATCTGCGCGCGCGATGACTGCACTGCCGCGCCTTTAGAGGCATTGAGTATGCGAAACTGTATCCCGCAGGCATCAGCTGCCTTGGCCATCTCTGCGCCCAAGGCATCGGCTTCTTTCACCAGCTGGCCCTTGCCCACGCCGCCGATAGCGGGATTACAGCTCATCAGGCCTATGGTATCGCGCTTTAAGGTTAAAATCAGCGTCTTAGCGCCCATGCGTGCGCAAGCTAAGGCTGCTTCTATGCCCGCGTGCCCTGCACCGATAACGATGACGTCATAATTATCCATTTTCTATTAGGGACGGTTCTCAATTGCGGTTAAAAGTGTCCCCTTTTTATGTTAGAAATTTATACTTTATGCGTCTATTATATTGGGAGGTGAGAAATATGCCACGAACAGCAAGAATAACTATAGAGAATAGCTGTTATCATATTATCACAAGGGGTAATCAAAAACAATCGGTTTTTAGGAACCCTCAAGATTACGAAAAATACTTAAACATATTAATTAAATACAAAAGACGATATAAATTTAAACTATATTGTTTTTGTTTAATGCCTAACCACGTGCATCTTATTATCGAGGTTGAAAATCCGTTCCTATTAAATAAGATTATGCGTGGCTTAAATTTGAGCTATACCTTATATTTCAATTACAGATATAAAACAGTTGGTCATCTCTGGCAGGACAGATATAAAAGTAAAATTATACATAAAGATGGTTATTTTTTAGCATGTATAAACTATATAGAAACTAATCCTTTGAGGGCGTCTATAACTGCAAACATAAACGGATATCGCTGGAGCAGCTATGTTTTTAGGCTAAAAAATAGTCTGTTTTTAGACGATATTCCTCTTCTCTAGACAATATCTCTGCGGGAGGGGGACACTTTTAGGTTAGTTTGAGAACCGTCCCTGATTAAGTTTGAGCGAATTTTACAAGGAGGGGTATAATTTCCTGGCCGCGTAGTTCCCCTATGGAACCAAGCCGGGCTGTCTTCTCCGAGAAACTCAAGCTGCCATCGGCAGGGATATTGCCCCCGCAAATTAGTAGCGGCACAGGGTCGCTGGAATGGGCCTTGATAGCACAAACAGTAGAATGGTCGGCGGTAACGGCGATAATCGTGTTGGCCATATCTAACTTGGGTAATAAATTAGCGAAGAAAAATTTATCGATTGCCTCGATGATTTCTTTCTTTTTCTGAAAATCTCCGTCGTGTGCCGGCTCATCAGGGCCCTTGATGTGGACGTAGATACCTCCATATTTTTTGATGGAATCCAGCGCTACTTTAGCCCAGACCGGATAATCCACATCCAAGTGTCCGCTAGATGAAGGCACATCTATCACCTCTATTCCGGTTAAAAGGGCAATGCCTTTTTCTACCGGCATCTGCACAAAAGAGCCGAATTTTATATTATAAAGGCCTTCTATCTTGGGGAATTGCGGAAGGTGGTCGCCGGCATCACGGGATAATATGATATTGGCCGGGAGTTTATTCTCGGAGATCCTTTTTTTATTCACTCCCGATTCGTTAAGCACCGGGTGAGATTTCTGCGTAAATTCATTTAACAACGCGGCTGCTTCCTTTGCCTCGCTTACATTTTCATAGCCCGGCATAGGAAGAGACTCTGCGACAAGATTTTCAAATTTTTCTTTGGCTATGCCGAATACCCCCTCGCGCTCATATGCCGGGTCAGTATTGGTAATCCATCCGGATAATTTAGAACGAACGCCCCTGATGACTAAAATCCCCCGGTGGCCGATGGTATTCTTGAATTCAAAGGTAGCGCTGGATAGAGTAACTTTAGAATTTATCTCTTTAGCTAAACTGGTAGCCTCCTCTGTAGTCAAATTCCTCCCTACCCGTCGGTCCTTGATGGTTTTACCGTCTTCTGCGGCAGTAGCGAAATTTACCCTTAGCGCCAGATTGCCATCCTGTATGCTTAAACCCTCGGCAAAGGCCTCCAAGGGGCCCCTGCCTGTATAATATTTACGGGCATCATAGCCCAAAAGGCTGATTACCGCGATATCCGATTCCGGGGCAATGCCTTTGGCGACCGGATAGACAATCCCAGTCCTGCCTTTTTGAGTGAGTCGGTCAAGGTTAGGCGTTAAGGCCGCCTCAAGCGGGGTCTTGTTGTCCAACTCCTTAATCGGGAGATCGCCGAGGCCGTCGAGAACAATATATAATATTTTCTTCATATTCGTAAACTTAAAAAGCTTTAAGCTTACAGCTTAGGACTTACGGCTTTATATCAACACTTCGAAAATCCGCAGGCATGGCATTTAACACAGCCCTCTTCATGACGCAGCGCGCCTCCGCAATCAGGGCAGACGCCAACGATATCTCCGTGCAGGCTGAAATCATCGGAGGCCGTAATCTCATCATGGTGGGAATGTTTCATAGCGATATTCGCGGCCTCTTCTAAAGGAACAGGAATATCCGCCACGCCGTTCAATAGCCTCTTCTCCACTACGCGGGCGATAGCGTCCGCGCAGGAAAATATACGCTGCCCCTTTTCCCAGGAAGGCGAGGGACAACGGATATTACGTAACTGCTCGATAATAGCTTTTACTTCAATGCCGGAACGAAAACCCAGGGAAACTAAACGGCCGATAGCCTCAAGCTGGCTGGCGGCGCAACCGCCGGCCTTACCCATCTGCGTAAAAAGTTCAAAAGGCGCACCAGTCTCGTCGCTGTTTATGGTCACATAGAGGTTACCGCAGCCCGTAGCCACTTTGGTAGTCGTGCCCATGATCACTTCCGGGCGCGGCCGGGGGGCAATCTCTTTTTTGAGCTCTTTCAATTGCTGTTGCGGCTTTTCTGTCGCTTGGCCGACATTCAAGACCTGTTCCTCGCGGCTCTTGTCCCTGTAAATGGTTATGCCTTTGCAGCCCAACTCATAAGCTAAAAGATATGCCTTTTTTACTTCTTCTGCCTTTGCTTCGTGAGGAAAGTTTATGGTCTTGGAGGTGGCATTATGCACGTATTTCTGAAATGCCGCCTGCATGCGTACATGCCATTCAGGAGAGATGTCATGCGCCGTGACAAAAATCCTCTTTACGTCTTCGGGAATCCCTTCAATACCCTGGAGGGAGGATTTCTCGGCAATCTTCTCCATCAGTTCGCGGCTGTAAAAACCCCGTGTTTTGGCAATCTCTTCAAATAAGGGGTCAACCTCAACTAATTTATCATTATCCATTACGTTACGGTAATAAGATATGGCAAAGAGCGGCTCGATGCCAGACGAACAGGGCCCGGCGATTATGCTTATTGTACCTGTGGGAGCAATAGTGGTGAGGGTGGCGTTACGCACCCTCAACACGCCTTCTTTTTTATCGTAAATACTCCCCTTAAAGGCAGGAAAAAGTCCTTTACTCTTACCTAATTCCAGCGACTTCTTGGTTGCCTCGTTTAAAATAAATGACATGACCTTTTCGCCTAGGGCAACTGCCTCGTCGCTGTTATAAGGGATATTTAAACGTATCAACAGGCTTGCCCAGCCCATAACCCCAAGGCCTATTTTACGCGTAAGCCTTGTGGCCTTTTCAATCTGCTGAAGGGGGAACTTATTTACATCAATGAGGTTGTCCAGGAAATGTACTGATAGATGTGTGACTGACTTTAACCTCTCCCAATCAATTTCAAAACGGCCTTCCACCTTTTTATGCATGACGGATAAATTTATGGAACCCAAATCGCAGCTTTCATAAGGAAGTAAATTCTGTTCACCGCAGGGATTGGTCGACTCAAACCTTCCTAATTTTGGCGTGGGATTAAAATCATTCATCCGGTCGATAAAAACAACCCCCGGTTCTCCGTTCTTATGCGCCTGCTTGACGATCAGCTCAAATACATCTTTGGTATTAATGCGCTTTACTACTTCTTGCGTGCGAGGATCAACCAGGTCATAATCTTCGCCCTTTTCCAATTTCTTCATAAAATCTTCGGTGATATTGACCGAGATATTGAAGTTATTTATGTGTTTATCGTTTTCCTTGCAGGTAATGAATTCCAGGATATCTGGATGGTCCACCCTCAGGATTCCCATATTCGCTCCGCGACGGCTACCCCCTTGTTTCACTGCTTCAGTTGCCGCGTCATAAACCTTCATAAAGGAAACTGGCCCGGATGCAATCCCCCCTGTTGTCCTTACTACCGAATTTTTCGGGCGCAGCCGCGAAAAAGAAAACCCTGTCCCGCCTCCTGACTTGTGTATCATGGCCGTCGCCTTAAGGCTTTCAAAAATAGAATCCATTGAGTCTTCAATAGGCAAAACAAAGCAAGCGCTTAATTGCCCTAATTCCTTTCCCGCATTCATTAAACAAGGTGAATTGGGGATAAATTCCAGTGCTGCCATAATACGGTAAAAAGATTCCTCAAGGGCCTCTACCTCTTCTTCTTTTTTGCCGTAAGATTTATCTGCCGCGGCAATGGCCTTGGCGACGCGGCGAAACATCCCTTGCGGCGTCTCAATGGCCTTTCCCGCTTCGTCTTTACTAAGGTATCTTTTCTCCAATACCTTTAAGGCATTCTCCGAAAGTGGCAGCGTCATTTTATCCTCCATATTACATCAAATATTAAGACTAAAAAAATAAAAACCCTGTAAGAAAATATAACACTCTTGTATTTGCCTGTCAAGAAAAAAATACAATATATAGTATTAGTTTGCTACTGGCATACAACATTTTGTATTAAACGCGACGGGGCCTTTAAAAAAACTCTAAGCAGAAACCGGGGCCTGGCAAGATTCTCTGATTACCAACTCTGCCGGCAGAAGAACTTTTTTTGCCTTATGGGGCTTATCTTTACGGGAGAGCAAAAGGTTCAATTCCTTGACACTCTCCTCTGCCATTTTAATCAGGGGCTGTTTCACCGTGGTTAAAGCTACCGGCCCATAAAGCCCCGAAGGATTATCGTCAAAACCTACAATGGATAAATCACGCGGAATCTTACGGCCTAATTCCGCAGCTACTGCCATCACTTCAAGAGCCATGGAATCAGAGGCGATGAATACCGCAGTAGGAGGCTCATCCATCTTGATTAATTTTTCTGCCGCAAGCCTGGCCTGCCCGCGCGAATAATCCGTCTTAAATACATAGTCCGGCCGGAATACAATTTTATTTTTTTCCAAGGCCTGCTTGTATCCTTCAAAACGCCAGGCGGCTGCCTGAGTGATTAAGTCACCGGTAATATGCGCTATTTTTCTATGGCCCAGGCCAACTAAATAATCCACCGCTTCCCGGGCGCCTCCTATATTATCTATAGCAATACAATCGACCTCTAGTCCTTCCACATAATTATTGATTACTATACAAGGTGCCCCGGAATTAAAGGTATCTTCAAATTGTTTTTTATTACCGATGATATCGGCAAAGATTATCCCGCCTACGCCCTTTAAATTCAGCGGGGTATGCGCGTCGGTCAGGTGCAGCAATAAATCCAACTTCAATGCCTCGCAAAGCGTGCCGATACCGCGTATCAACTCCAAGGCATAATAGGAATAAAATATCCCCTCATAACGCGGTATGACCAAGGCCACCACATTGCTCTTACCGGTGGCGAGGCGTTGCGCAAAAACAGAAGGCTGGAAATTAAGCTGTTTGACTGCCTCCAGCACGCTGATGCGGTTACTTTCTTTAACCGAAGGGAATTTATTGATGACGCGCGAGACGGTAGTAATAGATACCCCGGCCATACGCGCTACGTCTTTTATGGAAACGGTTTTAGAAGGGCCTTTTTTAATCCGCATATTTACCTGACTGTATCGCCCACTTGGGGATTCGAAACTTCCTCTTTTATATTACAGGCTGAGATGCTTTCGCGCACCTGGATGACTTCAATAGTAGCAATAGGGCTTGCCCCCCTATACACCTGCATGGTGTTACCTACCTCTATGCCGGCGCTGCGGCCGAGATTAACTACCACAAAATTATTCTCTCTGTTTACCGTCAGGATCGACCCCCCTGAATATGCTTCCTTACCTTTATCCCTGCTGCGCGCCACAGGTATCTGCGTATCGGGGCTAGCGGCAGATGCGGATACGCCGCTTGACTGTAGACGAACAATAATAGGCGGTAATTCTACAGATTCTTTTGTCGCGGGCGGCGGCGTACTGCCCGCACGGCTTTCAATACGGGTGGGCTCTGGATGTCTGTCCATAGTAGCCTTTTCTGCCCGCAGCTCTTGAAGCTGCCCCTCTAATTTATTCCGTTCTTTATTCAGCGCCCTTAACTGTAATTTCAAGATTTCATTTTTGTCTCTTAACGGTTTTAAGGCCTCCTCAAGTTGAAAACTATCCTTATTCTTTTGGACAAGCTCTAAGGCCATGGAATCAACTATATCCTTCTGGCTGGCCAGTTCCAACTCTAAGTTCTTTTTCTCCTGACGCAACCGCTCATTCTCGCCCTGGGCAGTTTGTAACTGGCTATATGTTTTTTCTAATTGCGTTTCTAAATCCGCCTTGGCCTTAAGAATGCCAGCCCAGTAACTATCTTTATCACTTAAGGACAATGGCTTCTTTTGCTCTTCTTTAAGGGCCTCCTGGGTTTTTATTTTTTCTATCAGCGCTTCTTTTTCTTTAGCAACTGCTTCATATAGTTCCTGAATATCCGCCTTTTCTTTCTTCAGGCTTTCCCTCTCCTGAGAAACCTGCGCCAAATCGTTACTCAAGGCACTAATTTTATCCCCGAGTTGCTTATGATTCCTGGCCGCTTCGTCAATCTTTGCGGACAATACTCCGTTTTCGTTTCTTAAGGCGTTTATTTCTATCTCTGTGGATTTTTTAGCCATATAAGCCTGCAGGTTAATCAAGAGGCTGATAATCAATGAACCGATTAAAATAATGAGGATAGTTTTTATCTTCATTTACAATATCCCGGCGAAGACCTTCTGGGTCAGGAGGCTGCCTGCGCCTGTAGCCACTGCGTTCTCCCTTAACTGGGAATAAATAACTTTCAGGTCTTCGGTCGCCTCCCGAAAGGCCCACTCCTTTATGGTCAGGTTGACCTTGGCGAGAAATTCCTCGCCCGCGTCCTCTAACCCGCCGCCGATCATGACCACTTCCGGATTTAATAAATTTACCAGATAGGCAACTTTTATCCCCAGCCTCCTGGCTGCCCTGTCTAAGGCAGCGCGGGCAATGGCGTCATTACTGCGGTTAGCGATAAATACGCTTTTTAAATCCACGTTATTCATATTGCTGGAGGTCAGCTCAAAGAATTCTTTAGCTAATTTGTGCTCTTTGGCCAACAACAGCTTAACATCTTCTATGATCCCCAGGTCCATCTCCCAACGCTTCATAAAACAACCGCGCGCCTCAGCACACTCAAAGAGGTCCTCTTCTTTATAATTATAAATAGAGACCTCCCCGGCATAACCCTTGGCGCCGCTATAGATTTCTCCGTTAATGATGATCCCGCAGCCTACTCCGGAAAACATATAGATAACATTTTTATATACGCCTTTTAAATTCAGCCAATATTCGCCAAAACAGGCGCAGGTGGCGTCGTTCTCCACTAACACAGGCAGGCTGAATTCTTTCTGGATCAGGTCCAGGATAGGCACGTCCACCGACGCATAAGTATAATGATGGCCGGTTTTTTGCGGCCAATGGATAGAGCCGTTTTGTTTGTTTACCAGGCCCGCAAGGCCTATGCCTATGCCTTTGATATTAGAGGTATATTCCTTGGAACGCCGCAGGATTTCACGGATAATCTCCAATAAACATTCGGTGACTTCTTTAACCGAAGGCTCAGGCCTGACAATCTGGGTCTTGGTAATAATATTGCCCTGTAAATCCATTAAAATACCGACCATATTCACCAGGTTCAGACCTACTCCTATTATATACCCGCCTTCGGCATTCAAGGCCAAAAGGGCCGGGGGCCGGCCGCCTTCTGAGATATCCAGCTCTTTTTCAAAGACCAGCTTGCGCCTGATAAATTCGTCTACATAATTGGAGATAGTGACTACGTTGATACCTAATTCCTTGGAGATATCCGGCCGGCTTAAGGGGCCGCGCCTCCTTAAGGCCTCCAGGATATCAATACTGCGTTTTTCTTTTTCGGTAAGATTATTTTTTTGCAAATCGATGGGATACATCTAATCTTTTTGGTATTGCTGCGGGGATTTTTATCTTATTTAATGCTTGCTTAAACTTTATTTATACTACTAACCGGAATATAAGTCAAGGAAAGAATTATCGCACCTGGTGCGATTTCAATCGGGCACCTGGTGCGAATTTAAGATTGTACCTGTCCCTTTTATAATTTTTCTGTTAGAAAACCGGTATCTCTGCGTCTATTATAATAGAAGGAGGTGATTGGAATGAGTAACGTAAAGAGGCTTTTGATAAAAAATGCCTGCTATCACTTAATAACAAGGGGCAACCAAAAACGGGAAGTCTTTAAATGCCGGGAGGATCATCTTTTTTATCTTTCACTTTTAAAGAAATTCAAGCGAAAACATAATTTCCGGGCATATGCTTATTGTCTCATGCCTAACCACGTACATCTACTCGGCGAAATGGATGACCATTTATTGCTATCTAGTTTTATGCACGATTTAAATAGGGCCTACACCCTCTATTTTAATAATAAATATGAGGAAGTCGGCCATCTCTGGCAAGGTAGATTCAAAAGTATGATTATCACTAAAGATAACTATTTAATCGAATGTATAAACTATATAGAATTAAATCCATTAAAAGCGGGTTTGGTAAAACAACTTTCGGAATATCCGTGGAATAGCTATAATGCACGGGTATTAGGTAAGGATGACGGGATTCTCAATCAATTATTTCTTCTTTAATCCGGGAGGGACAGGTACAAGATTGATTCCGCACCAGGTGCCCGATTAGATTTGCACCTGGTGCTAATCGATGTCTAGTATTACGATGCCTCTGTCTATAATGCCTGAAGGAGAAGCTACGACTAAACTTATGATTTTAGTGCCGGCCTGGTTGTAGGCAGTATCAAATGCCTGCTCCTGCGTAGCAGGTTGTGTCGCCCCGAGCTCGCCTGACCAGAGATATTGTATTTCTACCTGCATGCAGCCGCTTTCGCCAGCATAAGTGCTAGTGCTGAAGTTTATGCCTTGGCCTTTCCTGGCTTTAGCCAAAGATGCCTTTAAATCCAGCTTGGTCATATCGAAAATTTTATATTCGTCTTTTAAGGAAAGGTCTAAGAACGTCTTAAGATTATATTCCAACGGCTTTGCCTCTTCTATCTCTTTCAGCCTCTCCCTAGCCAATGCCGTGGTCTCAGGGAAATTCTCGCCTGCTTTCTCAAGCAGTTGACGATAATAACCCTTGGCCTTTTCTAAATCATTCTCCCACTGGCTAAGTAATCCTAATTGGTATAAACTCAAGATGCCCCCCGGGGCTAATGGCTCCTTCTGCACCAATATGCTAAAATAATCCCTGCCTGCTTTTATATCCCTTAATATATAGGTAGAGATAATGCCCGCCTTGAGATTCGCCTCATCAGCATAAGCGCTCTTAGGATAACGCTGCAGCAAATCCAGATAAAAATCTTTTGCCTTTGCGTATTCCTTTAATGTCTGCGCATTGAAAGCGCGTAGATACTTCAGCTCTTCACTAAAGGCATCCTTTTTGCCTATCTCCTCGATCTTGGCAAATATCTTCTCGGCGTAAGCGGCATCTTTTGTCCCATCCTCCCGATAGGAAAATTTCCGGGCAATATCTATCAGCGCCAACAGGACCCTATCTTTTGGAGATTCTTTACTGATACGCTCTATATAAGCATCAAAAAGGGCCTCGGATAACTCTAAATTACCTTCCTGATAAAATCCTAAGGCAATATTCTCCAATTCCTTGTCTTCCTTAACCGAAGCGATTAACTTCTCTACATAAAGCCGGTACAACTGCCTGGATTCGTTTTTTTCCGCGTAGGCTAAAAGTTTATCCGCAACATCTTTTATGGGCTTGGGGTTTTGCGTATCTTTGGCATACTCCGAGGCGGTATTCAATAAGTCAGTAAATGCGGCATCCGCAAAAACATCCTGCTGGTCCTTATGGAACTGCCACAAGAGAAGCTTAGCATAAAGATTCAAGGCTTCTTTAGCGTTCGTAGAAGCGATTGTATTCTGCAGGCCTAAGTTGAGTTCATCCCTATAGGTATTACCTTTATTAAAATATTCGTCCCAGTTCTGTGTCTCTTCCAAATATTTAAGCTGGGAATAGCGGCTTAAGGCAGTGTAATAATTTACGAAGGGCGCTGAGGCCTCTTTTTTCGTAAGTAAAGGGCCTAAGGATTCTATAAATTCCGAATATTTATTCTCTTGAAAATATAAGTTCTTTAATTCCTCAAAGGGCGCGTATAAATCCGTGTTTGTTTTCACTTCAATAATCTGTTGCATAAGCGCGGCTGTTTTATCGGCGTCCTGGGCGAATAAGCTGTAAGCTGTAAGCTGTAAGCTGTAAGCAAAAATAAATATCAAAAATGCTTTGATAAGTTTATATTTTATTTTTCTCATTCTTTTTTCCTTTTCGGCCTAAAGCTTAGGACTTATAGCTTACGGCTTTTTATTTTTGGCTTTTGGCTTCTCAACGGGATTCTTCCAGAACTCCCTGATGACATAATAGCTTTTTTTGGGGATACGCTTATCGATGCCGCCCTCTAAGTCCTGCGAGAGGGCCACAATACCGAAATACTCTTCGTTCATATTCATATTATTGGGCGCCTGTATATCAAAATAATAACTGCCGCTGGACCAGCCGGCTTCGGTATTATGCATCTTCCAGCCTTCGGGGTCGCCTTCATTATGTTTCCACCACTCGTCTGTCCATTCAAAGATTGCGCCTCCTAAACAATTGCCCGCGCCTTTTTTATTCCGGGCTAAGTTTTCATAAATCTGGCGCCACTGCGATTCTAAGAAGAAGGCCTGCATGTTCTGGTCCTCTACATTTTTGTGGGCATTGTAACTGTCTGCGCCGATCTCCGATAACAATATCGGCTTATCAAAGGATAACTTCAAAGACTGGAAAAGATTACCAAAGGTCTTGCCCCGGTAAATAATGCAGGCAACCAGGTCTATATCCGGGCATGCTTTGTTGGCAATATCCAAACCTATTAATTCTCCGTTACCCAGCGCCACCGGATGCTCTGGGTCTATCTTGTGTATCTCTTTTGCCAACTCGTTCACAAAAGAATAATAAATATCGGCGCGCATGAGGCATTTTTTCTGCGGGTCAGGCTCCTTGTCTATTCCATCATCCGACCAGGGATTAACCCTGCCCCAACAGGAATAATTATTTTCATTACCCAGAATCCATAAGAGCAGGCCCGGCTCATCCTTGTATGTAGAAACCATAGCCAGGACCTCTCCCTTTATCCTATCCTGGAAGCCTTTATCCGCGTAAAGCGGGCAGGGATATTCCCAAAAACCCAGCCAATGCCCGAGAATAGTGCGGATACCGTAACGTTCGTATAAATCGCGGATGACCGTCTTGACCTCTTCGGCATTCTCATGGACCTGATAGAGCCTGACAGTATTCGCGCCCATCTCCTGCATTAATTTTCCGTCTATAAGCCAAGGTTTATTGGAGTCTGACCACCAATCGTATTCGTGGTTCGCTCCGATGGGGATAGGATTATAACAGACGCCTCTGACCACATAGGGCTTACGCTCTACCATTAACTGGTAACGGCTATTTTTGAGTTTTTGAATATAGACGCTCGGCCTATTAGCCGGAGCACAGGATATAGCCGTTAAGACCAAAAAAAATACGGCAATAATGAATGTAGCGTTTAATTTCTTCACTGCATACTGCATATAGAGGGACGGTTCTTAGTCCAATCGGAGAAGTGTCCCCTTATGGGGACACTTCTTGCTTTGGCTTGAGAACCGTCCCTAGGGTTTTATTCGTACTTAATCTCGTCTAAATAGAAAGTAGCACCTTCGGGGTTAACGTCAACATTTGTTGACCAGCAGAAACCGCCGATGATGTAAGACATATCCTTGCCCTTTAAGTCAATGGTATATTGGGTCCAGGTTTTATCCAGGATCACAGGCCCGATCACAGCAGTATCTGAATCGGAAAACTCTCCCATTATACCGCCTAACTTAAATTCTTCTATCCTCTCGCCGCCTTTTTCTCCGCGTGCCCAAAAGGTAAGCTTGGTAGCGCGGGAAAGGTCATAACCTGCATCCACTGTCCCCCAGTTGTTGGCGGGATTCTGCCAGTATATACCTGCCCAGCGCGCGCCCTGAGTGGCCTTGCCTGAATAAATTATCTTTACGCAGGTATCGCCTAAGTAAGGGTCTTCTTTAGAGGCATTATCGTATCTTAAGTCGCCATAATCGCCTACCCATCCAGAAGGGACGAAGTGATTATTTATGGAACCCCTGTCGGCGTAGACATAGAAAGGCATATTATCCTGTTTCCTAGCTTCGGGTTTCATAGAGGTATCTGCCGAAAATTTTATATCATCAAGGTAGAAGGTCATGCCATTAGGGTTTAAATCCGCGGTAGTCACCCAGCTGAAACCGCCGTTAAGATAAGATAAGTCGCGGCCGGCCAGATTGATGGTGTATTCTGTCCAGGTATCCGTAAGCTCAACAGGGCCCATTTCCACGACTGTTGAATCCGGATATGTACCTTTGATGCCGCCTACGACAAACTTCTGGATGATCTCACCGCCCTTTTCCCCGCGCGCCCAAAAGGTGAGCTTAGTCATCCCGGTCAAATCAAAACCGCCCTTTTTGCCTCCCCAGTTGTTCGCGGGATTCTGCCAGTAAATGCCTGCCCAACCCTGGCCTTGAGATTTCTTGGCCGTATAAACGAACTGGATACAGGTATTGCCCGAATGCGGATTGGCCGCGGCCTGGTCGTTTATCTTGATGTCGCCATAGTCGCCTATCCAGCCTGCGGGAATATAATGGTTATCCCTGGAACTTTTATCGCTGTAAACCACAAATTCTTTAAGTTGCTCTTCTGCGTAAATGCAAGCAGGAACCAAGAGCGCCAACGCCAATAATACTACTAATAACTTCTTCATCTCCCACACCTCCTCTTTATTTTTTGTTTACACCAGGTGCAAATCTAATCGGGCACCTGGTGCGGAATTAAGATTGTACCTGTCCCTTTTATCTATTTATGCTTCTTACCACCCCCCCTATCGCCTCCATAATTTCTTATACGTATAATATGACTGGCGTAACTGCCGCAAGAACGGGCTTAGCTTGCCGTCGCCCTGGCCGCTCAAACCCAGCCACTCCTCATGCATAAATCCGTCGGGAAAAGGGCCGGTGAAGAGGCCTTTGGTATCATGCAAAAAAGGCTCATAGGCCTTCCACCATTCATCCAGCCATTCAAAGACTACGCCACCTAAGGCATTTCCCGCGCCATGCTGAAAGGCCATATTATGCTCTATATCGCCCCAGGCCCCCTGATGATATCGCGCCTGCAAAAATTCCGCTTTGTCTAAGGCTTTACTCTCAGCATGAGCCGGGCAGCCGAATTCCGTAATAAATACCGCTTTATCCGCCTCTTCTTTTACCTGTTTCCAGATAAAACCAAAACCATATTCGCCCCGGTAGGCATTGGTGCCGAAGATATCAATATCGCATGAATTCTTGCCGAATTTATCTAAAAATAAGGTATCGCCGCTACAGATAGCTACCGGATGCTCAGGGTCAATCGCCTTGATTTGTTTGGCTACTTCATTGGCAAATTTAAAAAAGGCATCCGGCTCGGTATTGGCATTACAGGCAAACCCATAGACATTCTCATTACCTAATAACCAGAACAGAACGTATGGTTCATCCTTAAATTCCAAAACCATCTTGATGACGGATTCCAACATATTTTTTCTGTGTTCTTCGTTATTATAATCCGTACCCGGATACCAGCTCGCCCCGGAACCTAAGGCATATTTACCTAAAAAATCTCCCATAATCACCATAATACCGTAATTCTGATAAAGTTCACGCAGCAGCTCTTTATTTACCTTAAAAGGCTGCTGGTAGAGCCGGATAGTATTTACACCCATTTCCTTCATGAGATAAAAATCTCCGACGCTCGGCTCATTTGCATCCTGCAGGTTATTCCTGTTTTTGTCCACAAAGGCGTCATAAGGCCCGTCGATTTTGCCGTTTTGGTTAAAATCGTCTTCCATCCAGTTGGTCATTGTCCCTTCATCGGGAGACTCGCCTACTTTTGTCGGGGCGTAGGTAATACCTTTAATTATATAGGGCTTATTATTCACCATAAGCTGCCAGTCTCCGTTTTCATATTGGACCAGGTGCACTTTGCCTTCTCCCAGGCGCCGCTTGATATTCTTTGCCCCTGCGGGCAATGTTTTGGGTTTGAATTTCTCTAAAAAATTGACCTTTTCAAACCTGCCCGGATTGGTAATCACGATATCGTTAGAGATATCATTATCGTATCCGTTAATGATGCGGATATCCGCATCCACAAGCTTATAGCCTAAATTGGATTGGGTGCGCAGGAGAAAATTTATTTTGGAGATTGCCGCCTGCCCCACTGACCAGGGCGTATGCCAATAAGTCCAGCCGGTACTGCCCGGAAAATGCACCACAATAGCATAATAGCATTTAATGGCGTGTTTTATCAGGCCTGCCTTTTCTAAGATAATGCCGGTATAAAATAACTTTATCCCCATCGGCTCAGAAGTAGTGGCCCATTTTAAAAAAGCAGCTTCCAAATCCGGGGAATGCAAAAAATCCCAGTGGTTGCCTTCCAGCCTTTTTTCCTCGCGCGCCTTTTTAAATTCCGGGTCCCACCTGACTGAACTAGTATTCGGATAGATGCCTTCGCCTACTGCTTGGCTCAAACCTTCCTGGTCTTTTATTACATAGGCGTAATCCTTTGTCCCGATATTTTTAAACTCGCCGTATTTGGCGTAATCTACGAAGTCTTCCTTACCCGTATCGTATAGGGTTATAGTAGTAGAGATTTGGCTTATTTTGATTTTTTTATCTATCTCAATGGAGCCGATCTCTATCTTCTTTATGCTCTGGCCTGCTGCCTGCGCGACCTGCCAGTACCAGCCGCGCTGATCCCACGCCTGGGCATAAGAATATTTATCAATAATTAATTGAAAAATCTTCTTGGCTTCTCCAATCTTTTCCTGGCGCATCAGGCTTTCTGCCTGAATAAAATAAGCGGTGGCTACGTCATTTAAAACCGCTACCTGCCCGATTTCTTCTTTATTCTTAGGAAGCGCCCCTAAGGCTGCCTGTTGTTTATCGGCTTCTCCTTTATATAAATCAATACACTCCTGCGTATATCTAAAAGTCGCCTCTGTGTCTCTTTTACCGTGCGCCTCCCAGGCCTTGACGATGAGCTCGCCGGAAGAAGGGTTACTTAGCTCTTCAGCAAAACAACTGTAAGCTGTAAGCTGTAAGCTGTAAGCTGTAAGAAACAGCAACAAAAGAAACAAAATATTTTTTTTCTTGCTTAAAACTGATAGCTTATAGCTTAAAACTGAACTTATCATCCTACAATCGCTCCCATGGTTACTCCCTTGGATATATTAACCCTGTTCCCGTCTTTCGCCTCTACGCCTTTCTTCTTCTACCCGCATTTCTTCGCTTCGTCTTTCCCCTCTTCGCCGCTCTACCTGCGCACGAATTTCACATGCCTTAGCTTCTGAAATTTCAAAAGTCATAATAATGAAAATAGCAACTAAAGAGGTCACAATTGGAATTCCGATATCGCATATCCTCATCCAGAATAAAGCGCTGACCGTCTGGTTAGCGCCTAATGCGATATTGAAGCCGGTTACATTCAGGAGGATCCCGGAGAGAAGCGATGAAATCGCAAGTCCCAGTTTTACCATCCACCAGTAAATAGCGCCAAACAAACCTTCTCTGCGCGTGCCGGTCAAAAGTTCGTCAAAATCACAAACATCGGCAACCATGGAACTGACCAATGTGAAGAGCGATCCCAGGCCGAAGGCAATAAAGGGGGCTGCGATCAGCAGTAAGTATGGATGGTCGGGGTTATACCCTATCCATTTCAAAGCGTAACCGATGATGGAAATGGAAATGGTGATTAAAAAGGTTTTTCGCTTGCCGATCTTTGTGGAGAGCCATGTGGCCAAGTAAATGACGCAGAAAGTACAAACGGAACTAAGCGAGCCAAACCAACCAAGCAGTGTGCCGCCTTTGGAATAATCGCCATGATACACATAGAAGAAAATAACATAGGCTGAGAAGGCGGAGGCAAGCATAAATCCGTTAAAGATCAAGAATGTTACCGCGCACAGTTTAACAAACGGGCGGCATTGGAAAGCAATCACAGAACCGCGGAAGAAGTCTTTGGTAATATTCCAAGGGCCCTCTCCTCTTTTAGGTTTCGGTATGTCAGCGAAACGCTCTTTGATAAAAATTGCCGGAAGTATGCCGCCAACCACGATAAAGGCACCAAGGATTATTGAGAGGACTCGCGCCCCATGGACAATATCTACAAACATACTCTTATTGTCCATAATCTTGAAGAACCAGGGAGCGATTATCCAGGCAAATTGGCCGATAAAATTGCTGGCCGCCTGCAAGCGTGTGCGTTCATGATAATCAGGCGTCATTTCATACCCTAAGGCGATCCAGGGGATGGAAAAACAGGTAAATCCAAGAAAATAAAGGCTCTGGAATGCCGCGAAATACCAGAAATAGAAACTCTCGCTATGCCCCTTATATAGCTGGAACATCAATGCGAAAAGGATTCCCCCGATAATCGCTCCGAAGAATATAACAGGCCTGCGGCGTCCCCATCGGCTTCGGAAATTATCTGAAAAGTAGCCGGTAATGGGATCTGATATGGCGTCGATAAGGCGAGGGATGGCCCCCACCAGGCCCACTAAAGCGGGGTTCACGCCTAATCCGATGTTTAAAACAATGACCATCGCCCCAATAGCTGCGGACTGAATACTATTAACCAGCCCTCCTATGCTGTATATGGCTTTTTGAAAAACAGGGATGCGGTCTTCGCGGGCCGTAACATGGTGTTTTGGCTGACTAGTTGATTGTTCCATTGATAACCTCTCTCCTTTATTAGGTTTTACCTAATTAGTGACGATAAGTATGGGCATTATAACAAATATGCCTCGCGCATTAAACAATTTTTTCATTCAAATAACGCGCCGGAAGTTACTCCCTTAACAATATACTTCTGCATCAGGAGGTACACTATGATTATAGGCAGGGCCGTTATAGTCAAGCCAGCCATCAAAAGCGGGTAATCAGTCAAGAACTCTCCCCGAAACATCATCAACGCCCGTTGCAGGGGCATCAGGTTTTTATTCTCAAATATTATCAGGGCCAGCACGTATTCGTTCCAGACATTCAGGGCGTTAAAGACCACGACTACTGCCAATACCGGTTTTGCCAAAGGTAAAGCCACGTGCCACCAGATGCCGAATTTGGAGCACCCGTCTATCCTGGCCGCGTCTTCTAATTCGCGCGGAAGTTTATCAAAAAAGGTCTTTAAAAGGAAGATACTTGTGGATAACCCCACGCTCACCATGCACAGGATATAGCCCAAGGCGGTATTCCTTAAGTGCAATTTACTCAAGAGGACGTATAGGGGAACAAAACTTCCGGGTATGGGTATCATCATCGCCGCCATAAACATGAAGAAAAGAATATTCCTTCCCGGGAAACGCAAGCGGCTAAACGCGTAAGCGGCTAAAGAGGCGATAATAATTATGCCGATTACCACCGAGGCAGTGTAAATTATGCTGTTTAAGGCATACCTGCCGAACCCCCCTTCTTTCCAGGCAAGGAGATAATTTTCAAAATGAAACTGATGCGGGATTAAAGACATGTCTTTAAATACCGTCTCCTGGGTCTTCAGGCTTGAGGAAACCATCCATAACAAGGGAAATATGCAGCTTGCGGCAATGGTAATTAAAAAAAGATGGATGAATAAATTTATCATTACCTTCTTAGTCTTATAATACGCTATCGTCTTCATTTCATTTTGGCACCAGGTGCAGATCCAATCTTATACCGTCTGCGAAACCAATCGGGTACCAGGTACAAGCTTAAATTCAGAAACGGTACAATCTCAGTTTCGCACCAGGTGCGAGTTTATGCTTGGCGCGCCTTGCGCGAAAAACGGTACTGAATAAAAGAAATTGCCACCAGAATCAAACCGAAACTAATCCCCTGGGCACAGGCATAACCGAAACGCGATGAACCGCGCATTGCCCACAGGATCCTTAGCACCGGCACCTGCGTATGATATGCCGGGCCGCCGTCGGTCATGGCCGTAATCAGGACAAAAGCCTGCATGGTGCCTAAGACCGTGAGTATCCCTACCAATACTGCCACAGGCACCATTAAAGGAAGGGTAATCTTTTTAAAACAATGCCAGGCATTTGCTCCGTCTAAGCGCGCCGCCTCATAGAGTTCGCGCGGTATCGTCTGCAGGCCGGCTAAAAATATCAAAAATCCCCAGCCAAACCCCTTCCAGGAATGCACAATAGCCACGGTAGTAAGTGCGGTTCGGGGGTCAGAGAGCCAATTCCTGGCTAAATTCCCCAGGCCTAATTGCGTAAGCCAATGATTTAACAACCCATAGTTCCCGTCGAGCATCCACTGCCAGACCAGGCCTACCACTACCTCGGATAAAACCGGCGGGATAAAAAAGATGAGCCGGTAAAAATGCTTTAGTTTTATCTCGCGGTCACAGGCTAAGGCTAAAAGAAATGCCAGGGCATTTTGAAAAGTTAAAGCAATAAAAGTAATCCATCCGGCGTTAAGCATGGACTGCCACCAGATCTTATCTTCAAAGAATATCTCCTTAAAATTCGCCAGGCCCACAAAGACCTTGGTGGGGAGTATACCGTCCCATTCATACATCCCCAGTTGAAAGACCCAGATAAAAGGAATAATGTAAAAAATAACGAAGATTAATACCGCGGGCAAAACAAATAGATAATTTTCTAATGTGGACTTAATTCTCATCGTTATAGCGTTATAGGGTTATAGCGTTATTGCGTTCGAACGCTATAACGCAAAAACGCAAGTAACCCAATAACGAAATCATCGTTTCTTTTTTGCTAATTCTTTTTCTTTAATCTTCTGCGTTTCCTGCGCTACCTGTTCGGGGCTCTTCTCGCCGATAATTATTGACTGTATCCCTCTATTAAAGGTTTCTATAACCTGGGGTGACTCGGATACGCCCCAAGTATTCGGATGCGTGGCGTACTCCATATCATCGGCAAACTGCGCCAGGACAGGAGGAATCTCACTTAACGCCTCTTTATTTGCCGGGGGGTTGGAAGTAGTTTGCGCTAAATATGCCTGTTGGCTGCGGTCAGTAAGCCATTTTAAAAAATTTACTGCCTCTTCTTTATTTTTTGATTTAGCGCTTACCATAAATGAAGAACCGGCGCCTCCCCAGATACTCACCGGAAATTTTTCCGAGGCCTTTGGCAGGAGCATTGCGGCGTAATCCAGGCGCGGATTCATGGACTTATATACATTTACGCACCATGAACCGTTAAAGGCAAAGACCGCCCTTCCGTTAGCAAATAACTGCTCCGCGTTCTTATTGGCCATGGTCACCAATCCGTTATATAAAACCCCCGAATCCTGCATCTCCTTAAAAAGCGTTAATACCCTGACCCAATCGGGATCGGTATAGGGAATCTCACCTTTTATGGTGGCCAATACCTTGTCCTCGCCCATGATATTAAAAGCGTAATTGTTTGCTAAACAATCTATCATCCATATCTCTCCCCACCCGGAAACCAGGCCCTGCATCTTTGCCTCTTTTCCGCCCGATCCGCCACGATTTGTGGCGGATATCTTTTTTCCTATCTCCAGGAATTGCGCAAAAGTTTCCGGAGGCGCATTGGGGTTAAGCCCTAATTTCTTGAATAAATCCTTGTTATAGACCATCTGGATGGTCATAATATCTATGGGTACGCCGTAAATGCCGGGTTTGATGCCGTAGCTGTTACCGTCGGAGAATCCGTTTACTGCCAGGGCCTTACTGAAAAAAGTATTACGCCATTTAGCGCTGTCTGCATCCATATAGGAGGTCAGGCCCAAGACATGGCCCGCCTTTATAAAGGACGCGAAATCCCGCGTCTCGCCCAGCACGCCAAAAATATCAGGAAGGTTTTGCCCCTGGGCAGCAGCGCGCACCTTCTGCGCGTAGGCATCCGATGGCGCGTAGAGTTCAAAATTTACTTTTACGCCGGAAGAAGCCTCATATCTTTTGGCCAACTCCTGGAAGGCTTCTTCTCTGTCGGTCATCCAATGCCAGACAGTCAAGGTGGTTTGGTATTTATCCGACTGCTGCGGCACGCAACCGGCGAGGCATAAAAAAGAACAAAAAACAAATAAAAACGCGCAACAAATCCTTTTCATTAACAAACTCAATTAAACCTATCCTCTGCTTGTTTCCGCATCCATAATACGCGCGCCAGGCCCATGAGTTCGGCTTTTTCCAAACGTATGCCTACGCGCTGCTGCCCTGCATCGGAAGAGGCCTGTGACCAGACCACATTCCCCCGGGTATACAGCGGCTCATGTTGGTCAGGAATGTCCAACCAAATCTCTAAAGGCGTCCTGGACGATAAGTTTTCTTGAGTAACTAAACCCAAGCCATTAGCGCTAATGTCCACCGTCTCTGCCCGGCCCTCTATCCCGCGAGTGGGGTCTAAGAATCTTACAGGAAAACTGGTATTTATCCGGGCGAACACCCTGCGGTCCTCCATATTTCTCTCCTTCCTTTCTCCGTGGCTTTATTCCTTTAAAAATTTATTTTAACACAAACCCTAAATTTATACAATAAATAAAAAGGCCGCGTTTCTTTGGATCTTTTCAAGTCCAATTTCAACCGTGGCCCTGATTTTTAAATCTTTTAAAAAACTCTTATGAAAAAAACGTTTTCTTGTTATCTTTGTCATAAGTATATAATATAATTAAAGTTCTGTCAAGTTAAAAAACTGGCTTTTCTTCTCTTAACATAGCCAGAGCCCTAAAAATTATGACCTTAATATCCGCGCTATACCCATTAAGTCCGCCCTTTCTAAATTAACTCCTACCCTGTATTTATCGGGCCCCAATAGCTTAGACCAGGCCACTTCTCCCCGGGTATAAAGCGGCTCGCGGTGGTCAGGGATATCCAGCCACATCTCTAAAGGCGTTTGCGGGCTAAGCTCTTTATCTGTCATTAGCCCAATCCCTTTAGCGCTGATATCCTGTGTCTGCGCCTGGCTCTCTTTATTTACGCTTAAGTCGATGAATCTTAAAGGTAAACTCGCGGGAAACCTCTCAAAAATCCTCTTGTCTTGCATAGTCTCGCCTCCTGTATTAACTGCTGTTTTTTGTCCCCATCTTTTAACCACCTCCTCAGGGAAATATTTATAGAGAAATTTATAGATTTCCCCCCTGTTTTCTTCATTTATCTGAGTAAAACGAAGGCCGTAGACATTAAAATCATCTCTCCTTTTATGCCAAACTACCCATGCCTCTATATCTAAAGTAGCCTCTTCAGATAAAACCAGGTTAAACTTTAAAAATGTATCTTCCGGCAACTTCATACGGAGAGAAATCTGCAGGCCCGTAAAATTGATATCCTTAATAAAACATTGGATAAAGGCATAGGCGCCCTCTAATTTCACCTTTGCCTGTTGATTTATCTGCCAGCGGATACTGCGTCTTCTATCTTTCACCTTTTTCTGCCCTTTAATTAAACGGGGTATCCCCGTCGGGAAACGTCCCCGTTCTTCTGCATAGTTTTTACCAACTACTTATAAATAAAACCATCCCATCCAGGCGAACGCTGTTGCCTTGTAAACGGTTCCTGTTTGCCCGGAATAGTAACTACATTGCCAAGAGTGCCCTTTCTTTTCTTCTTCAAAGCGTCAATCTTACGCCTATAGAGTGCCCAAATATTACTTGAGCTCCCCGCAGCTGTAATCAATTCAATTATATTCCTCAGGGCATGTTTCTTTAAATTATCATCCTGCTCAAGCAACCATAACGCGTCTTCAATCAATTCTTGATGCCAGCTATCGCTCTTTACAAAATCGCTCTCTGCTGCTTCGGCCAACGCTTCTTTTATCAACTTACTGCTATCTTTTGTTAACATCTTACCGCCCGGATTTTCCTTGGGAATGAACGCGGAAATCTTTCTCTCAACCGCTAAAGATGCCACTATACAGTAGATTAAGAACAACCTGTTACGACTATCTACCGGCTGAAGTTCATAAAGAATATCCATCAACGCTTTTCTATTTATCTGTCCTGCCTTAACCAGACCCGCTATTTTACGCGCAAGCTCTTGTTGTATCGCCTTCGCCTCGTCATATTTAGGGCTGCGTATCAAAGACAAGGCATAATAAAGATACGCCCTAACCAGCGGGTCAGCATTATCGCACAGATTAGCTATCTGCCCTGGGCTTCCGTCTTTATTCAAAAACTCTGTCCACAACATCGCTAACCGGAATAAAATTGCCTTCTTTTCCTTATAAGAAATATTTTTATCCATCACAAATCCCATCAGTTTATCCTGATTGTCTTCTTGTAAATAAGGCATCAACTCTGCCTGAACGCTGAATACAGTCTGAGAAAACTCTTCCTTACTAAGCAGGCATTTAATAAACAGCATAGTATTGCGCGGCAAGTCAAACGAACGGTTAAAGTATATAAAATCAATGGCTGAATCTACTATCTGCCTAAGCTGCGCCCTTATGGCATTACTTATATCCTTGCGCGCGCATAAATCATAAAAAGCGACGGCTCCTGACATTGACTCCAGAAACACAGGGATTTCATTTTCAGATAAGGTATCCAGGAATCGTTTTACTAAATCATCCGTCTTTAGAAAAAGGCCTCCCAGAATCTCATCGCGCATGCCAAGTTTTACCTCTCTGCTGGCAGGAAGCGTAAAGATATGGTTTATTTTTTTGATGTCCCTGTCAATTATGGATTTTATTATTTCTTGCGCCTGAGCTTTAAATTCCTCTGCGACCTTTTTGTCTATATCCTGCCGGCCGTAAACTTTTTGCATGACTTCAAGCAAACAATAGAAATAATCTGGCCTGCCTTCTTTGGCCTCCAGAATTTTATCTATTATAAAATCTTTCCTGATACGGATATAATTATTTAAGACTTGTGCGTTGCTGCACCGTTGCAGCATAAACTCTAACAACGCTCCTTCATCTTCAGGCTCAACTTCAAGTAGTACCCGTAATTCTGCCGACGATTCCTCTAATTTACCCTCCGCGCTTAATCTCTCTACGCAAGCCAAATGACCCCCTATCTTTTGTTTTCTATCTGCCTCTTTCTTTTCCCTTTCTTTTTCTTCGTAGAAACCCTTAAGTTCATCACCTCTTATTTTCCGTATTAATTCTTTTACTTCTCTAGGGATGCCGGAATCAACGAGGTATGAATCTATTGTATTTAAATCTAAGCCCCTAATCCTTCTATTCAGTTCTTCACAAAATGATTTTTCATTTCTTTCCGAATCAAGAAAAGGGTCCATATACCAGTTAGCCAGCTTAAAAAAATCAACCCGCGCTAACGCGCCTTTACCGATCAATTCTTCTATTCTGGGAAATACCATATTCCTGCCCACGCCCTCGAACCATCTCTGGCTTAAATATAATTCAATTAATTCGTTGAGGGAAATTATATTATTTAAATCGCCCCTGATTTGATTGTACAACAAGGCGCGCAGGCCTTTATACTTACGAATATTCTTATCGTGGAGCAGGACGTGTAATTCGACGATCCCTGCAGCGCCCTTATATTCGGGTAATCGCCTTTTAACCGCCGTTATCATTACGCCGGTTATCATATTTCCTGTTCCCGCGTTATCTTGCCAAAATTCGTCGGCAAGTAAAAGCATAATATCCTTTAAGCTCACGCTCGGACGCTTAAAATAATTACTTATTCCTCCGATTATCCACCTGTTTACGCCTTGGTGTAAATCCGGCCTTGTAATTAAATCGTAGAGTTGTTTTAAGGCAACATTGCCTTGCTCTGCTGCCATTTCTTCGCTAATCTCATAAGCCTCTCTTTGAAATCCCGTAAACCCATCGGACGCCAATCCTCTTTCAAGCAAAACGGAAATCTGCCTTAACCTATCAACTCCCGTGGCCTTGATTTTTGTAACCGGTTTGGCTTGCTTGGGAGTAATTTTTCTTCCCTCTGCTGAATTCTCTACAACCACTGCCTGCGCAGATACAGATCTTTCTTTAACTGGCGCTTTAGAAACAGCTTCTTGCACATCTGTAAATCTCACCACATTCTTAAGCCGGGCTTCGATATCGTCTTCCTCTCTTCTTTTTTTATTCTTTGGCCTCTTTCTGTGGTTTTCTCCTTCTTCTCCTTCAAAATCATCATATCCCATTATAGGTAAGTTTGCTATTGCCAGAAGAGGTAAAGAGATTAAAGGATTTCCGGAGATACCCAATTTAAAAATATCCGGGAAAAATAAATTTAATCCCCAGGCGCTAAAATAAGCATAAAAGATATGTTTAGGGATATTGCCTAACATACAAAAGATAAAGTATTTCCAAAAAGGGTACTTTGCGCTACCGGCTATTGCTCCGACAGTATCAGATACACCCGGAATAGGAAAAAAGTAACTAATAAAAATAGACAGGTTTGGCCGTTTCTCTACCCAGTTATTTATTTTTTTGTATATTAGCAAACCCTGTATCCAATTCATCAGTTTTTGGTAGATACGATTTCCATTAATTATGGATTTACCGCTATAACCAAAACCATAACTTGTAATCTGTCCGATAGTCGCCCCTATGCCAACCACGATACCAATCCAAAAAGGGTTAAACACAGTTGCTAAAGCACCTGTTGCTACAATGCCTGGAACAGGGAAAAATACCGTCAGGTTAGTGAGTATTGAGATACAGAACGCCACAAAATAGCCATAGGCTCCTAATTCTCCTATCTTATCTCGGAAGAAATAGAGAGGAATAAATATGCCGATTGTAAAAAAGAATATTAATATATCTAAATAAAGGACTGGCTTTATTTGTATGAATCTATCCTTTATCTTACTAACTATATTTTGAATCTTTACTACAGCGCTAGTAACCATTGTTTTGATTACAGGCAGCCACGCGGGTATGAAAGGAGCAGAGGGAAATACCGCCACGCCCAAAAATATAATAAGGGGCATAAGGGAAGGGATAAGAAGCGAAAATATGAAGGGATTGAAACATAAGGCCGTATTTTTTGTATCTATATGCGGGGATTTGTTCTTTTCTACTTCAATATAGGTATATTTTTGGGCGCGCTTCGTATCTTCCGGCAAAAACATAGTTGAAGGAGAAACCGAGATTTTCCAACCGCGGTTTTTATTAATTGCGTATTCCAATAAGGATGTATTTACAGGTGTAGCCAGCGTAGGGCCAAAACTCATCGGGCCGGCAAGGGGGTTATTTAATGCATCCGGCGAAGTCAATTCAAATATCCAAATCATCCCTCTTTTTTCATCTAATAAATCAAGCGACTTTGTTAAGCTCTCTAACGCCTGATTATTAATTATGAACCGGCAATTATCTTTACCTTGCGTTATCCATGCTATGTAATCACCCCAGCTATTACTCCGAGGATCAAATTCTTTATATACCTCTTCATAATTCAACGCATACCAGAAAGACGGGTTGAGTTTTGAAAGCGCCTGTATATCATTTTTTACCAGCATCTCTGTGAATTCTTCGGCTGAAACGTCCTTTCCCTCCCGGGTTTTAATACGTATGTCTTTATTCAGATACGCCCTTACGCACATCTCGTAAAAACGGCCCTCTTTCTTCGCAATCACTTTTGCCGGCAATACGCAATAGAGATAGCTATTTATCAATAATAGAGTCCTGCCCCGATAAGCCTGGGGAGGGTTTACGGCATCCATTACGGAAAATTCTATCTTCTCTTTATGCTGGGGGTACCATTCTGCCTGCCGTATATTCTCTAACATCTTAAGGGATATATCGCCTATTACATAAGTTACCCTCCCGTAAAAATCCGTCCCTCCCTGCTGTTTTACTTTTTCTGCGCTTAGCCGTTTTAGGGCGCCCAGGAACTTTTCCGGAAAATCGGCATTCCCCACGCCCCATTCTTGAACAATAATCCTCCCGGGTAAATCGCCTCTATTTTCTAATTCGCAAAGATACTTAGAGAATTTATCCGCGCAGGCAGAAGCAAAACTGTGATAAACATATAAACCGTTGGGTACCTTTCTCAAGTGCGTGGGTAATTCAGGGAAAAACGAAGTATCTGCGTACGGGTCTTTAAAAGAATCCTTCCCCATTAACTGCCAATATAAATTGCTTATCTTCCAGAGAAAGCTTTCATCCAAAGGCACAAAACCCTCCAATGCCGCTTTGGTATTGTCAATCGGAGCGAAATCACAGCTATCTTTATTAATGCACTGATTCAATACCTCGGAAATCTTTTTGGCGAAAATAACGTTCTCCTGCGAAGAATAGCCTGCTTTTTCTTTAAATGCGGCTATATTAATCAACATCTCCCTTGGCCCGTTCTCCCCATATTTACGCAAGGTAATCTCTGATTCCATAATCCTGTTCTCAATTGCATTTACGTTATCCAAAAATATAATTTCTAAATTCAGGCTCTCCTGATTTATTCCGGAAAGCTGCCCGGCAATGGTTATAAGATATGGGGCAACATTGTCTGCTTCCAGAATTCGTTCGTCGATATTAATCTTTACTTTAGGATTCTCTTTCATAAATGTATCCAAACAAAAGCGGTTAAGCGCATAGCGGCTTTCCCGGTTAAGGAATGAATTTACCAGAATATCTAATAAAGTTTCGCGTTCTGGTTTTGCAAGCCCCTGCCCCACATCTTGCAGGACTTCAGCAAAATTATTATTCGGCCTTCCTTCAATTACATACCAGAGAATAGTAAGCGCCCTTCTTGCTTCTGTGCGTACTGATTTATCATCGTCCTGCATAACTCTTTTTAATAATAAAAGTGTCTTTTCTTTATCCGTGTATTCGTCTGAGCGCAGCAAAGTACTTATGGCTTTGCTTCTAATTTCTGCATCAGGGCTATCTAAATCGCTGCGTATATCCTCGGCTTTCCTAAATACTCTCACCGTCTCGGGAATTCCGGGGTAATCTTTTCTTTCAAATCCCGGGAGGGAAAGCGTATCAAGCCCTCTGTAAATAATCAACAGGGTATCCGGCCTCATTTCTTGCTTAATCTTTTGCATAAGCGCATCCTGGGCTTTATTTTCATTGCCATAACCTGCGCCATTCCAATAATAGTAAATTATGTCGTATTGGCTTAAATCTTCCTGCATAAAATCGCCCTGCCTTAAGTCAACGCGGCTGGTATCAACGAGTTTCTTCAATTCTTTGTTATCTAAGAGGCCATTACCAATACCAATTAAATGGTTTTCCCATTCTATGCCTACTCCCCGAAGGCCGGCTACTGCCATAGCAAACACTGCGTGGCCAACGCCTGCGCCTAAATCAATGCCTCTTTTACCCTCAAGGCCTATTACCTGACAGGCCTTGACCACATCAGAAATATCCGATTCGTAGAAAAGCCCCTTTGTTCCTTCATGTTTAATGGGAGTATTTAATCCTTCCTGCCGTAAGTTTTCATTAAGCAGTTTTTCTATTTTTAATGCCCTGGATATCTTCTCAAAAGGTGCCAGCTGTGTTGTCGCTATGCTGCCATAGCCTAAATTTCCATCCCCTACAATCTCTTGGGCTACCCTTTCTATTCTTTGTTGTAACTGCTCATCGAGAACCCAGCTTGTCCTTCCCTGGTCCATAAAATTGTACTCGCTTAATTTCTGATAATCCCTGCAGATTATCCTGCCTTCTAAGCCGCTATAGAACAATCCCAGGACAGGATAAACAAAAAGCCATGGGTTATTATTGCGATAAATTATAAGCATCTGATGGTAACGTTTCCCGCCATCATCAAAATAAGGGCATAACCTTACCTCCATCCTATTGGCGCTCTTGTTATCTATAGGAATCCCAAATTTATCTGCCAGGACTAAACCCGTAATTCTGGAAGAAATAAGACAAAGCCTGTTATCATCTGAAAATTCAGCTCTCATTAATTTAAAAAATCTGGGGGCAATATCATCTAGGTAAACCTCTATTCTATTCTTAGCTAGCAGAGACGGCAGCGGGGACGGTTCCTGATATATGTCATTCGAATGATGCTGCCGTGTCTTTCTTTTCTCAACCTCTATCCCACCTGCGGGGAGGGAGGGGATTTCGGGCTTTTTAGGCCTTAATAAACGAACTTTTTCATATCCAAAGGCATAACCCATTTTTTCAAAATTCCTGATTTGCCCCATTTTTGCCTCATCTATCTCTTCAAGATAAGTGTGGCTAAATGAAGCTTCGCTATCCAGAAACAGCATAGCTTCCGGATCAAAGGAGTTGGTAATTATGTCTTTGATCTGAAGAGGTAAAACCACGCCGTCGCTGGCTTTAAAAATAAAAGAATCTAATCCTTCTTTTATAAGGTTGAGCAGAGCCTGAGGGTAGGCTTCTATATTCCTGGCGTCAAAACTAAAATAAATTATGCTTTTTTGCATCGATTCGCCCGGGAGGATAAAACTAATCTTATTGGCATTAAGGGCGGTATCAAAACTTATTTCTATATCTTGGGCTCCCATCATTTCCAATTCCCAAAGAAAATATTCTTTAGCGCCTACGCGCCTTAATACTGCGCCTTCAACTGATTGGACTGAAGAAGCAAAATTCGCATAATACCTGTCTTTGATATACACGGCTTTATATAAATCCGCCTCTTCTTTAGATAGTGTTATTAAAGGCTCAAAAGGAAGCCTATCCACACAAATAGTTTCTAGGGCCTGCGATACCATTTGGCTGGTTGAATAATCTCCGCCTAAGGCAATATAAAGGCACCTCCTCCTTTGATTCTTTACCGGTAACATAGCTCTTATTGCCTGAATATACCCCACTTTATTAGGGCTCATAAAATCATGGGCGAGAATATAGGAAAAAATTGAATCTGACCCTGTTTTTCCAGAATTACTGTTTTGCCCCTGAAGAGTTGCCAGATCTCGAGGATCATATGTTCCGGGGCCTAAGGCAGGGTTAAGGGTTTTTTTGTTAATCGTGCCTTGCGGCAGGGTGTTATTTCCTGATATGCTCTCTTTTTGTCCGGCTTGTTTGATTGCGCTACTCTGTTGCAATAAACTGAATACATTTTCTGGTTTTTTAGAGATAAAATTAAGTACTACCATTCTTCGGCCATCAGGTTTAATACAACACAGTTCTCGGCCGTTCTCTAATATGGTTAACCCTATATTCTCTTGAAAAATCGACGCATTAGAGTATGGATCAAATTCTACTATTGCCCAATCCCCGAAATTAATTTCTACGTCTTTAGTATCAATTTGCGTATAAGGTTCCTTTATTGGCCGTAAGCCTTCGGCAAATGAACTATATTCCTTTACAAGGTACTTTGCTAAATATCTCGGTAAACCATACTTTCTTTCGTCTCTACCAGAAAAACATCCGATGGCATTCAATGGTAATGTAATCCACATTTTAGTGTTAGCAGGGCATTCGCTAACCCCTGATATAATCTCTCTCGCCTGATTTGCAATGCAAGCTTCCAATTGCCCTCCAAAAACTAACCAGTGATAAGCTGGATAGGAATTTGAAGCAAACTCGTAAGGTTCAAAGCGTTCTTTCTTAATAAATTTTTTATTGTCTTTATTATCTGGCATCAGCAATATGCCGGATGCGCGGATAGCTTTAACTAAAACGTCTGCGTCTATTTTTTCTGGTAAACCTAAATTACAAAAATCATCGATAAATATCGCGGCGTTAATCCGCGGCTCAAGGAATAAAGGCCTTTGCTTGGCCGGGATTTTTCTCCTGGCGAATAAACTCATTTCTTCAAGAGATACTACGGAAGGTATCTTGTATTCATACTGTTCATCAGTGCCTTCTTTCTGCTGTATTAGCATTTTAACGCTATTGCCACCAAGAAAATCTTTTTTAAAACTCCTTATGTCATCTTCGACCTGGCCTCTTATTCCCTCTTGCAAACCTTCAGGAGCCTTCGCCTGAGGGTACTCTCTTTTAAGGCGGCGGGCTACTATCCTGCTCTTCGATTCCTCATCATGAGACAAATTGGTTATCCCTGACTCAAGATTCCCCTGAACACCATAGAATTTTAATTTCAATCCCGCATTTTCGCCGGTTTCTACCAAAGAGGTAAAATCTACACCTACGGTAATATCGCATTTTCCCGGTAAATGATAAGGATTGGCATCGAAGATATCGCGTACAGATACAGGGCCATACATCATTATCGGATGCTTTATGTATTCTGGATTCAAGAGTCCCTGCGTACTTGCTCCGTAATCTATAGTCAGGATATAACCTTTATCTAAAATTCCTGCTGCGGACTGAATAAACCTAACCGCATCCGGGCTAAGATAAGCAGTAACTGCTTTTGCTTCCTTGGCTATAGCAAAAGATAGCTCCCTTCTGTTCTTATGGACATAATCGAATAATTCAGGGAAGTATTTAATATCCAAATACGCCTCAACAAAATCTATCTGGGTATCAAAGCTATCTTCCAACTGTCTATATTCTTGCTTGCTTAATTCTGCCTTAATCTTTAAGAAATCGCTTTTAGATATATAAAGTTTCCCTTTCTTGTTAGGGAGATAAAAATCCTTCTTCAATTGTTCGTTTCTCATTGCTAAATCCAATTCTCGGATTATGCCTCTTTTGCTTAATTCCTTGGCGAGCTCAACGCTGATTAAAGGAATGGCTAAGGGAGTCTTTGTTGCGCCGTCTGGTTCAAATCTAACCTTATAAACAGCGAAATTATCCATCAGTTCATTAGAAAGGATTAATCCTTTAATAGGTTTTTTGATAAGCTTAGCTACATCGCGGGCATCCCCTTCTATAACCCGAAATTTCGGACTGAATTTTGCGTTTTTCTCTTTCTGCCTTTTTACTAATTTCGGCGAACGCTCTAAACTAATATATACGAGCTGCCGGTAGAAAATATTCCAAAGCTCATCCGATTTTGCCAACTCTTCGGCGTGGGATAATAAATCATAGGATAAATCTGCTTCGCCTGCGCCAGATTCTACTATTGTAAATTCCTCTGCCTCGCTTATAGTCTTTGCAGCCAGCATGCCTTTCCACATCTTAAAAGCCTGTTCGCAGACTAACTCTCCGAATACAGGAGAAAGTATTTTAGGGTAGGTCTCGAAATCTTTGCCTCGCGTAAACTGCACCCTTCCTGAGCCATAAAATCCCCAGCCAGGATTATATAACGCAGCGTCCATATATTCCTTAAAACTAAAGGAGTCCTTGCTGGCGTCTTCTGCCATAGCATCAGGAATAGGCACTTCTTCTATTTCTATCCTTGAGCGGCTGCTTAACGCTGCATCCTTACGGTCTTTTTCTATAACAGAAGGTAGTTGAACATCATCTAGGGTAACAGCAGTACTTGGCCTTTGACCTAACCCTATTTCTGTCGGCTTTTTAAATTCCGCTATCTCCAAACCAGCGGCTCCTACGCGGGGGGCTAATGGAGATAATTCTGATGGCTTATAGATAATAGAGATTGCCCTACTGCCTTCAATGCGATATCTCAAAACTTTAAGGCCTGCGCCTTCAGCTAATTTATTAAGTTCCATCCCATACTTTAACTTCAAATCTTCTAAATCTGCGGAAAAATCTGCGATAACCAAATAACCATCGGGTTTCAATATCCGGGCTATTTGCATTATTAACCATACCGGATCTATGGGTTGAGCTTTATAAAAACTATTTTCTCTGGTCATAATTCCAAAGGTATCAATAACAGCTATCACATCAAAAGAATTATCTTTTATCAAAGGCAGGATATTTTCAGCCTGTCCGACAATATCATTTATCGTATCGGCATTAGCATGCCTATCTAAATCTATGCCCCAAGGCTCAAGCCCAAATTTAATAGCAAAACCCGGGGAAGATAGATTCCCGCCGTGGCCTATTTCAAGGAACATACCTTCAGTTGGGAAAGGTTTATTCTGAATGGCTTCTTTAAACTCCCTTGCGATATTCTGATATTTAGAGTCCATCAATCTTAATGAAGGTTCTGTCTTTGGATAAAACCGGGCTGAAGGCGGCAAGGGTTCTTTAAAGACCTTTGCTATAGGAGCATTATGCGGAGTAATTCTTTCCGGATAATTATAGTTTTTAATAACGGGCTTTGCCACTGTATCATCTGCCTTTATTTCGTTACTATTGAGTATCTTGTCAATCCTGGCCCTATTCAATTTTTCACTCCTTTTATCAATCTCTTCCACCACTACCTTTTTTATCACAAATAAAAACATAAGCAAAAGTATAACTATCACCGGATCGATCTCGCTCGCAGATAATTCTAAAGAAGGCATAGCAAAACCAGCCATCCTGGCAAAATAAAGAGTCAACACAAGCGGAGGAATCATATTCCTTGCATGCGCTTCTGAGGACGTCCCATTTGGGGACACCCCTTGTACAGGCAAAACCGGATTATCTGCCGGTGGAATATTGTCATTTACTTTTTCTGGATAAAACATATGGATGTTCATATCTAAAGTCTCGGGGTGGCCGGGGAGGCTGTTTTTGGTTATCCTTCCGATATGGGCTCCCAGGCGCATATGCAGGCCGGCTATTATCTGGTCTTCATATCTGGAGGAACCATTGATGAAGTCACGCAGAAGTTTTCCAAATTCTTCAATCACGTCCGGCTGGGC
The DNA here is from genome assembly GCA_028717245.1 of Candidatus Omnitrophota bacterium. NCBI lineage: Bacteria > Pseudomonadati > Candidatus Omnitrophota > Candidatus Omnitrophota bacterium. Next base: position 208,303 of record JAQUOD010000002.1, on the reverse strand, counting down.
AAGGCGGGAATAATCAAAATCATCATAAGTTTTCAGGAAGCCTTCGAGGTCTTTAGGGGAGTGTTTGTCAATTTCTTCTAAGAGGGGGGAAATAACGTTAACAAAATTGGCATAAGGGCTATCATCCACGCCATCTGACCTTGCCAGGCGTTTGGATTCCTTAAGCCAGAGCAAAAACGGGCTCATACCGTTGGGCATTGCTGCATATTTTGCGAATGAATCTTTAACCACTCCTTTGGGGTTTAGCGTTGTAGTCATAAGGTAACGTATCATTATGTTAAGGCCAGAAAGGTTTTTTGCTTTAGCTTCAGGAAGGGCCTTTGCCCGCTCCTGCAGAAGGGCATCTTTAAACTTTCCTGCATCCCGTGCGCGGCTGGCAGCATCTGGCCTCATTAATCCCTGCTCATCGGTATACTTATCCGTAGCCTGGATTAAAGCATCAGATATGCCTTTTACTTTAATTTCCGGAGAAACAGCGATAGCAAAATCAATCAACCAAAAGCTATGGGGCTGCGCTGTGAAATTACTCTCGTGCTTTGAGGCATCAATATAAGTAGCCGGAAGAACAATTTCTCCTTTTTCATTGATAACCCTCTTTATTGCGGTCAGGACCGCTCCGGCGAATTCCCATTCTTCCCTAACTTTAACCAAAGCCACAAACACCCGATTATCCCGAAGGATCCTCTCCATTTCATTGTCAAGCTCGGGGAAAGAGCTATGTATGAGAGAGATTATATCTTGGCGGTATTTAGGGGTTGCCTCTATCACCTCTATTGAGCTGGCAGGATTAGGCCTTGTTTCCTTTACCGGCTGCTCACTTTCAGGAACTGTTTTGCCATACTGCTCGGCTTCTGTATTTGCTTTGCCTCCCAAATTGCCTTCTTCCTTGTCTCTAAATGAGAGTAAATAATACAGCATTCTCTCAAGGTCTTCTTCCCATTCATCAAACTCATGCTTGACTGATAAATACCCCCCGGCAAATGGCCAGATAAATAAACTATTATGCAAATTTTTCGACTTGTCCTTTTCAGTCCAAATAAGAGTAAGAATTTCTTTAGTCATTTCACTGCTGGGTATTCTGGTTGAATGGATACCTAATCCTCTTAATTCTGCTTCGGAAAATTCATATTTTTGCGTTAACTCACGGGCTAACTCTTTATCAAATATGTCAACCCACTCAAAATCTATTCTTCTTACTTCCATCGTTTCAGTATTAACGATAAAATTTGCGGGGTGCGAATCCGAAGCGATTACGCCTGCCTTATGTAGTCCAGCTAGAAGGCTTCCGGTTTTTCTTGAGATCTCCTTAAAATTCTCCGGGCTTAACCTTCCTTCTGCGCCGTTTAAAGTAATTCCAAAGTCTTCAGTTTCATGTTCTAGAATAGAATCATCGCCTTCTTTAATCAAGACCTCAATATTATGTTGATTCTTTAGTTGGTTCAGTAAATCATGGCTTAACCTGATAACTTTCTTTTCAAAAGGGGTTTTCCCTTCTAATTCCAAATTCGCAATATCTCTGGGGACGATTATCCTTTTTATCGGTACCGCAAAATCAATGTTTTTCACTAGCATCAGGAAGAAACAAGGAATTCTATCTCTAATTGCATCTCTAATAATCTGGCTTTTATAGATTTTCTTGCCTGGCGCTCTGCCGCTGCTTCTTGTTATTCCATCCTCAAATTTATGCTTGGCTCTTGTGCTGCCCCTAAATAGATCCCCGTCAGGAACTGGTCCGTAATATTGCTCCCGAGGTTCACGACCGGTAACCAACTCTATTCCTGATGCTTCAGAACCGCTCCCTAAGCTAAATTGTGCCTTGCCAACATCGCCACCATGGGCTAGAGAATTATTACCTCCAGATGGGCTCGGTGAAATGTCTCCTGAATCTAAATCCGGTATAATAATCTTACCCTCTAGCTTCTTCCGCAATTCTGGAAACAATCCTAAGATAAACTTAATCTCATATAAATATTCCTCCCAAACTTCCTTTTTATGCTCTTCGTCTCCTCTTATTGCTGCTGCAATTTTAGCGAAGACCCCCCGTGGCGATGGCTGCTTAACAAACGTATTATAGTATCTGTAATAAACTAATGCCCAATTATAATAAGCTTCGGTATATTCCCAGCTTGAGTCAGTTGCCTCCTTAAAGTTTCGTATCGCCGTAAACCAGTTTCTCCTTGCTGCTTTTACATTTCCCTTTTCGAAATCAGTAAGCCCTGCCTGAGCATAATAAAGCCCTTCTTTATAATATATTTTTGCCTGCCTGAGCCTTTCGGATTTTTCATCTTCTGTTTCTTTAACCATATCTTCTTTGGGCTTGCGTTTGGCTTGAGTTTTATTCAATATTGCCTCAATCACAAATATACAAGCCGGCAGAGAGTACATCTGGTTCACGGCAATGCTAACAAGCGGGCCTAAAACCGGCATAAAAGGCGCAAGAATGGAAAATATAAGTGAAAATGCATAGGGATTGAGGCTAAGCGCATTAGTGCTTTTGCTCTCCAGTTTTGCAAGCGCTGCTTTAATCTCCCTCTTCATTTCTCCTATTCTTGTTGGTGCGTCTTTACTTGCTACCCGCTGTTTCTCCAGTAGTTTAGCCATAACTCCTGTAAGCTCATTTTCTCTCCCCAGAAGAATCCCTCGGAGCTGCTCTAATCCTTCCTTAAGCCTCGCTTTTGCTTCTGTTAACTCATTTAATTTAGCCCGATTATTCTGACTAAAATCTAATTCTTGATAAGCAGAATAAATCTTACTTAAAGCCGCTGATATCTTAGGATCCGTTCCTTTAAGAATGTCAAACCATACATATAAATTCGTCACAGAGGCCCTTATTTCGTCTTCGGGCATTATCTTTTTGGCATTGCCACTTTCCCTTATAATATTACGCTGGCCTGCGCCGCCTATCGAACCCCGTGCCATCCCAACCAAAAAAGCGGCGCTAATGAAGAAACCAGTTAAATCTGAAATAGTGAAGGGTAAGGCCTGGCCAAACGGCATATTGGGCAACATTGAGTGCGGGGCTAAAGAAGGAGCAGCCGTCAGTTGCATAAGCCAAAATGCCGCGTAAACAATGGCAGCATATACAATAAGGTAACCAACCAAGATTATAAATCCTATTATATCATCGCGGGTAAGTTTTTTTAGGGATTGGGATAAATCGTTAATGGAAATTTTTCTAAGACCTCTTATCATGATATAAACGGGCAATCCGGCTAATAGTAAACCAGCGCTAATATTCAACCAATTAATACCGGAATGGCCATTTGCTCTTAAAAGCATTGCGGCGATAAATCCTGTGCCGAGCGCCAAAACAATATTTGGGAGACCTCTTAAAGATGAACCGCTAAATCTGCTCGCCGCTGCTGACTTCTTCCTTATCCGCATATACCAACCGTAATAATAAAAAACCTCCCAATCAGAAAGAGTCCCGTTCTGTTCCATGATTAATTTCATGATAGCAGCCTCACAACGCTTCATCTCTTCTGAAATTATTTCATTTTCAGCCGTAAAATATAAGTTGTTTAATTTAAGCAATGGCTCGGGATTTACAGCTTTCAGCTCTTCAAGGCTAATATCATCTGTCATCAGCAAGCCGCCTTCTTTAATGCTTGAGGCAATAGATACTAAATACCTGTAGTATCTTCCTGTCATCTCGCAAGCTGCTTTCTGATAATAAATATCAATTCCTTTTCTTAAAACTTCGTTCGGCCTTTGCGGATAATTATCAGGATTAATAATGTCCGCTTCTATATAAGTAATAACATAGGGCTTTATTTTTTGCCCGAAATATGCCCATTTAAATTTGAGCGTAACTGCACCATCCAAATTATCAATGGGCTCCTCCATATCTTCTTTTTTTACCCCCATAGCCTGTAACTGAAGAACTAATTTCAGCTCGAGGTTTGCCATTCCGCCTTCGCTGCCTCTTGCATAATTCCGAGTTTGTTCAAATTGAAGGTAATCCTTAACTTTATCGCCTTGCTTTAACTCATCCCAATAAGCAAATAATTCCCGCAGCCTTGGTATATTAATAGGTGTCCTATCAACCAAATAAATCTCGGTGGCATTAGTGGAGAGCATTATGCTTGAGTAGTCAGCCCCGGAGCAACCATAAAGGGCGACTTTCTCTTCGTTGTTAGGATTCACCACTTCCTTTTGCGCCATATCATAGGCAACAAATATAGGGTGCCTTAACCCGTATTCTACCGGCCTGGGGTCAATCTTAAAGCTACTAAAATCTTTCTGCCCTGCCCCGCCTAACGGCTCGATTCCGCTTTCTAATTTTCTCGTGACCATACCCCAAGGCGGCCACGATGACGGGCGTTCGATTCCAATTCCCGAACTTATCATATCTGTGCCATCGGTAAGGAAGTTGACTCCGAGTTCCTTATTCTCTGCTACTCCGGGCTTGATTTCGGATGCGGCCGGTAGGCCCTCTTTCCCTAAGGATGCCTCTCCTGCCAAGAATATTTTTACTGCCTCTTTACGGCTATGAACTTGTAACTTTTCCAATGCTCTACTCAAGTAACCCTGGACAGTTTTCTTCGTTAAGCCTAAAGATCTTGCAATATCTAAAGTAGCATAGCCTTGGGCAACTAATTTTAATGCATCTAATTCACTCTTAGATAATAATGCTAATCCTGCCCCTGTTCCTGCTGTTATCCCGGAAACCTTATCCAAACCCATCCGCTGCATCCACAAGATAAACCTGCGGGCCGCGTCCTTATACCGGTTTACATAATTTTCATTAACCCCGCTCATCTGGGCAATTTGGGTAGTAGTATACCTTTTGCTTTTCTCTGTGCTGATTATTTTCTCATTTTTTTCCCATAAGCATAGCTTCTTGAACATTTCAAAATCCTGCCGGTCTTCCTCTTCAATAAGCCCCTCCTTTAATGCCCCCACAGCAAGATAACGTAAGGCCATGAGGCACGAACTCCAATCATCATTTTCTATGTCCTGGAGGAATTGAAAAAGTAAGAAAGAAACCTTCAGATGGCCAAAAACTACAACTGAGCCAAGCATAATTTTATTTAATTCAGTTATGTCTTTGGGCGTGAGCCATCCTATCGCTCTTCGCCATGTTTCCGATTTGATGCCGGTTAATTCAGAAAAAGATTGGACGCAATCTTCGATTAGCGTTTTATCAGCTACTGGCTTATCTTTTGGCGCTTTATTATCCTCATCATCTTCCTGCAAGGCGATTTCCTCTTCCTCTTCTTCCGGTTTTTCGGTGCCTTGCGCGTATGCGGCATTTATGCGCGCGATATCGTCTTTCAATCTTTCCAGGGATGCCACACTTGACGGACTCGCCGGATGAGGCCCAGGAGGGATTTTACCGCCATTACTTACATTCCCTGTGTTATCCGCGGCTTTTACCTCCGTATGTTCAAAGGTAATTTTTCTTGCAGCAATTTCCCAGATTAAATTTTTTACTCCTACATTTACATTCTCAAATTCAACCCTGACTGAGAGCCCGTATTGTTCATCATTTCCAATTCTGGTAACTACTCCTCTGCCGTAACCATTGTAGCTAACCGTATCACCAATCTTTGGCTGCCTTGGCGAGCTTTTTTCTTCTTCTAACTGAACAACGCTACCAGAAACAGGCACTTTGGGCTCTTCTTTCGCGGCCGGCTTACTCTCTACTGGTTGCGCAGGATTATGGGGCCTACCGGCTTTAAGCTCTTCTCTCACAACTTTATGGCTCGTTAATTGGCTGCCAGTTCCTACGCCTGCAGAACCGAGAGCGGGCATAATTTTAGTTTCGGCTAATTTATACGCCTCTTCAAAAGTAATCCCGTTAATAAACATTGCAATTGCTTTCTTGGGGTCTTCATCGCAACAACATGCCAATATAGTAGCCAACTGCTCCTCACAGCCTTGTTCTTTAATTAAGGCCCCCCTTATACTATTAAGCAGCCTTATTATTTTTAACAATACCTCATCAGAAGTCCCATCTCTTTGTAATGCATATTTTACCATCAGACTTGGATAGGCTTTTAACTCAGGGATCCTCTGCATCCGGATTTTCACTTCTTCAGACGATGGGCTTCCCTTCTCTTCCGGCGTATCTTCTCTTTTCGCTGATTTATCCGGCATTTGTTTTCCTGGCTCAATAACGGGCTTAATGCGTATGCCTTTCATCTGACTTTTTATATCCTGCCTGATATCTATAATTAATGGTTTACCTTCTATATTCAAAATAGGATTGCCTTGTTTATCTTTGATAAACTTTACAAAACACTTGTCCCCGTTTATAACCTTTGCCTCAACTTCTGCCTCGGGATAATGGCTAAACACGCTCCAATACCCATCTGCCCTTAAAAAACCTTTCTTATCAGTTTTAATCTCAGCAATAATATAAGTGCCTAATTTTGTTCCATCCGGACGTAATAATTTATCCTCACTCCACTTTTCAAAGGCAGCGAATATATCTGCTTTGGCAAAAGATTTTTCGGGCCTATTCTCAGGGACCTCATAAATCAAATGAAGGCTCTTTCTGGCTAAAACCTTGTCTCCTTCTACCACCTCTGCTCCTACAACAAAGGCCTTTTTACCTGTGGGATTACGGATATCATACGCTCTGGCCGTTTTATAAGCGTATTTGGGGTTAAATTTCATTACCGGTTCTTCGGCCCCTGCATATAAAGAACCATTCTTGTTTAAACTACGATAAACTTCGTAATCCGGGCCTAATTGGTTAAATTCGTCCGCATTTGACCGCGTAAAGATAGTCGTATAACGCTGCGTTGGTTTATGCCAGATTAAAAAGAACTCTTCATCCAAATCTGATTCTAAGGAAGTGCATCTTACAACTAAACCTCCTTTGACTGTTAACCTTATCTTTTCATCAGGATGATCCTTGAATTTTGTCCAGGGCCTATTTTTCTTAGGCATCTGGCCGTTATACATCGGCCTGCCCCCGCCAATTTCAACGAGACCTTCTAGGCGGGTTGAGTATGTATATGTAGTGACATATCCATATTTAGCGAATTCAACCCTCATTATTTTTCCGCGGTGGGCCCTGATAACCTGCCCTGCCTTATTGTCAATAATAGGTAAGAGCTCAAAGGCAGAGCAATCTTTAGAAAAGAATATCCTAACCGGAATTCCGTCGTTCATTTCTAATAAATAATCTGCTCCGGCGCCGACATCCGCGTATTCCTCAAATTCAACCCAATGCCTCCCTGCGTCTAAACTGCCGCTACGAGGCGGAAGGCGGCCTTTTAAAACTATATGCCCTAAGCCTTTATAGCGCTCATATGCGGCACCGCGAGGCAATTTATCTTTATTGATAAAACGGATATTTTTCGCGCCCCCGAAAGAATAAGCGATTATCTTCTCCCAAATGTATTTTCTAAGCCCTGCCTGATTTTGGCTGATACCGCCTTTGCTTTCGGGCCTGAGCATTTTATGTAAAGCGATTATCCCCTTCTCGCCTAACTTAATGATTTCTTCAATCTCATCCCTCCCCGTATCTTTATCGGGCATTTTACGCGTTCCGTCGCTATTGAATTCTTCGCCATCGATGATTTCTTCCCCTAAAATATTCACTAACCTTTGCCTGTACTGAAGATTAGGGGAACTCATTCCATATTCCCAATATCTTACGGTCGTAGTGCCAACTGCGCACTTTAACGCTAACTCCTTCTGGGTCCATCCCTTTTCATACCTTAACAATTCAATCTGTTTGCAGAAAGGTAATCCTTTCAGCGCTTCGGCATGTTTTAAACCATACATAAGCTCGCTTACTTCTACGTTGAATATCTCGGCTAAGCGCAACATCATTTCAGGCGCAGGGATGAATACGCCATTCTCCCAGCGCTTTACTTCCATAGTGGCAACCCGGCATTGCGATGCGAGCTCTTCCTGGCTCCAGCCTTCCTTATACCTAAAGAACTCGATCCGCCTGTTAAAGGGCAACCTTTCCAGCAGGTTATTTTCTGCGCCACCGTACATAAAGAAAGCTGCTTCTCGTTCAAATATGTCAGCGGCCTTGCGCACATTAACGGCCCATATCCCCCCTGTCCATGCCAACCCTATAACCCTATCATAAGGAACCCCTAGTTTTTGACGCAGCTGCTCTTTAGTCCATCCCTTGGCTTTACCATCGTCTTGGATCCTTTCTCTGCATGCAGCTACCCAGTCAAGCTTCTGCATCCATAAGATATGCCTTTGAATAATATCTTTATTGGCTTCAATAAAATCTTTATCCACCCCGCTTCTGGTGGCGATTTCATCAAGGCTATAACGCTTTTTACCGCTGCCGCATATCATTCTTGACCATTGCTCAAACCGGGATAGCTTCTTTAGTTGCTGGAAATATTCCTTATTTACTCCGGCCTGTCCTAATAATTCCTCTTCGTTATTAAAATTATCAACGAGATATTCCAATAATATTAATGCCAAGCCCTGATCGTTAGTATTGCGATTTCTTTTAAAATAGCTGACTAAATAAAGATGAATTAATAAAGGATCAACCAGGCCGGGTGAACTGAGTATCTTGTTTAATTGAACAACTTGTCCGTGCGTCAATTTGTTTATTGCGCCCTCCCAGATATTGTTTCCCCTGCCTGTCAGTGCGTAAAGTGATTCGGCTAATTCAGGCGAGATTTTTCTTTTAAATTCCTCTTCCAACTGCGGCTCATTCACCGATGGCTGCTCCGGTTTTTCTTCTGAGCCTATCTCTTTAATTAAATCCTTATCTTTAAACAGTCCCTTCCAGAGCGCAATTAATACTGCTTGCATTTGCGACGCAGAGCTGTCTGCTTTAATATAAATACCAAAATCATCGCATATTTTTCTAATTTCTATTTTAACTCTATGCTGGCGGATACCTAATTTAGCGGCTATCATTTTCCTGCTGTATCCTCTGGCAATCAGTATCAGTATCTCTTGCTCATGCTTAGTCAATTCCCGCTGAGGCTCTTTTTTAATGAAAAACTTGATTTCCTCGGCTCCGGTTGCGCCTAAAGCTATACCTAATATTACTGCGTGGATACGGTTATTTGTTCTCAAATCTTCCAATATGCCTTTCAGGTATCTTGAAAGAGAACTATCTGATTTAGACTGGATTTCTTTGGTTTTGGCCTTGTCGCCATCGATAATAAATCTGAGCATCTCTAATTCAGGGGGGTTAAGGTTAAGCGGTTGCTTAGCCCTTCTCTTATAACCCTCGCCAAGGATCTCCTGCGCCTTCTTTCGAAATTCCTCGTCAATTCTAATTGTTACTTCAAGACATGGCTCCATATCATCCTGCCTTGGCCCTCTTTTTCTTGCTCCATCCCGATAGCGCAGCGAAGGATTACCCCAGCGGTCAAAGCCAACTGGGTCAGGAAACAAACTATTTTCCGGATGGTGTGTATGTGCTCTACCACCCAGCGAATTAAAGGGATTACAATCTTCTGCAACCTCATCGGATTTAAAATCAGGTTTGCGCGGCGTTAATAGCCCCTCAATTTTTGCTAATGAGGATTCGGCTATTTGGCGTAACTCTACTAGCTGCTGCTCATCGCTTTTTAATCTCCATAATTTATCCTTAAGGTCAATTCTCCTTTCCTTTCTGTCTTCTCCGACTAATTCTCCCCCGCCGCTTTGCTCCTGGTATACCCGCAGTAAAAAGCCGGATATCTCCTCAACGCTATAACCGGACCATCCTGTTTCTATAAGAGGCCTCTGCCAGAATTTTAATTCTTTAATAAAACCCTGGTAGGCCTTTTCTTTTAATTCCTTTATCTTGAGAACCATATCTTCTTTATCCAATATGGCTTTATCCGCATTTTCGCCAAAACCCAATTTTACTAAGATGTCGCGGCGGGCAAGCAGCGTGCCGATTATTGTAGTGCCTAAAAATGGTCCGCCGTGGCCGGGCTTTACTTCGATAAGGCTAAAACCTTTCTTAAGCGCATCCTTTGCTCTTCGGTCCTGCGGGCGAAAATCAAAGCCACGCCTGAGTTCTTTTATCCATTCAAAAATGTGCGGTGAATAAAATGAAATATTTTTTGGAATACCCGGGGGCTCCTTCAACCAGAGGTCTCCGGAAAAAATCATCTCATCCGCGGGCTTAAAAGGGGCATTAGGTGTAAATATACAGCAGAGTTGGTTAAGGGTATGGAACAATTCAGCTTTAGGAAGGCCGATTATCTCTAAAGTTACCCCTTCTCCGATATCAACCGCCTTAAAAGCAGGGAAGTCAACCCCGCCTATATTTCTTTGGTAGCCAGCGGAAAACAAATATTCTACCTTAAGCCTACTTGCCGCTTTCGCCGTAACCTCATAATCAACTATTCTGCCTTCAACTATGTCTTTAAAATTAGGATGAACCAAGGCCCTCGCACCAGAAACCAAACAGAGAACATTAACCAAACCGCTATGGTCGAAATGGTGGTGGGTCAAAATAATCTTCTCAATATTGGCCGGCTCAACTCCGTTTTCTCTCAATAATCTTAATATGCGTGGCCTATGCTGCCTATCGCCTGAATCAATGAGAGTATGCATTATCTCGCCGTCCTTCTCGTAGCTGAAGACATAAATATTGCCTCCCCAATAAAATAAGAAACTCGTCAAAACTGTGGCTGTGCCTTTTAACGTCTCTTTCGTGATTTTATACGGCTGGTAAATCTCATACATTTTAGATAATTCTTCAAGGTAGATTGCAACATTATTTGCAGTAATTGGCTCAATCGGGCCCCTGCATTTATAAAAAAGAATATCTTTAAGCATCCCTTTTACAGGCTCCTTCACTTCCTTATCCCTATAGGCCCGGAATAACGCAGAGATTGCCAAATCAACCCCACCAGATGCAAGCCTGCGAAAATCCAATGATTCTATTTCTGTTTTCCTCTTTTCTATAAGCGCTCTTAACCACGCCAATTTTTCTTCTGCAGATAATTTGTCAAAACTATTTTGCAGGAATTCATCTATTTTCATCCCCTGATAAAGCCGAACTAAATCCTCAACATCCTGCCTGGCCTCCTCATCCGTAATCCGGCTTAACTCTTTTCCTGCGGCAATGACTTGGATGGCTAACTGCCTCACTCTTGGATTTATCTTGCCAAACCCAAAAATGGCGAAATCAATTTCTATCAGAAGTCTTTTTGGCCTTCTCCTTAAGTTGATTACCCTAATAGGAGACTGGGTTAATTTGGGAATATTGCAGATTTCATTTAACTGCTCATGGGTGAGATTCAGGAGCTTAGGGGTAATTTTATGGTTTTCGTCGAGAAAACCTAATATTTGGGCGGCGAGTATTTCTTGCCTTAAAGTTTCGCGGCTAAAAGGCAAGCCTTGCGGAGCCCCTCTTGTTTTATGCAACCGCCTCCATATTATTGTTTCGCTATTGGCAATTTCTATTTGACCCCGCTGAGCAGGAATTATCGGATAATCTTTCAGGATATCTCTAAATTTCCATAAATCCTTCAAGAAATCCGCTGTCGAGCCTTTATTAGGCAGGATGCCCCATGGGTCACCTGGATATTCTCTAACTTGGTTCGGAAAAATTTCCTTTTCATTGGGTAATTCCCTCTGATTTAATTTATTAATTGAAGCTCTAACTGCAGGCCACAAAATTGTAGATAACCTCGCTTTTGCCCCTTCGTTAAGGACTCTTAGGATATCACAAAACGCTTCAAGCATAATCGGCCTGTCTTTTTCAAGAACTTCGGCAAATGATTCAGATAACTTGCAATTATACATCCAGAATCTTGCAGGATTTCTCTGAGCAATGACCGATGGCAAAACCACAATGCCTAATTGCTGGTATCTACCTGTCAGGTCTCTTATTTCAAACTGGTCAGCAGTAATATCAAGAATGAAATCGTACCCGGCAATTCTGCACCGGACAAAATGGTGTTCAGAATAAACTTCAATCTTTTCTCCAAACTTCTTTACAAACTCTTCCATAATCGGCTTTAATTCCGGCCATTGCCGGGCTTCCTCTTCAGCACTCAGCCCGTATCTTCTTAGAATCCCTACCATTCTCTTCGCATAACCATCGCAGATATAAGGATAATCTTCCTCCATCAAATAATCTTCTCTTAAACTGCCAATTTCTCCTAAGGCTTCTAAGAATTCCCCGATTTCTTTTCTTTGTTCTTCAACCAGTGGCTTATATGGCTGTAATTCCAAGATTATCGCCTTAAATTTCTCGGCGCTTATTCGGATAAATCTGCTAAGTTCGCCTTGAAAAACAAAGAATCTTTCTTCTCTCTCGCCAATGATTTTTTCTTTTCTTTTCTTTTTCCCTCCTCTTACTCCCAGAGGAACAACGCCAGCCGCCATCAAGGCAAGCGGTAATGAGTCTATCGGATTATGCGCCTGGGGGCACATTAAATTTATCGATTCCCTAATTTGCTTGATATTATATTCTACAATATCCCGTAAATTTGGATCGAGGTCCGCTGCCTTCTGGAAATACTCTATTGCCTTTTTATAATCTTCTACTGCCTGAATAAAATCGCCTACTTCGATACGCTGAAAATCGCCTTTCTTAACATATACCGCGCCCAAATTCTTGTAGGCATTGGCATCATCGGGCCTATTCTCAATTAACTTAAGCAAAACTCCCTCTGCCCGGTCATAATCTTTTATTATCCTATAAGCAATAGCTAAATCGTAATAGGCATCCTTATATCGAGGGTCTAATTCTATGGCCCTGGTAAGATATTTTACCGCATGATTGACATCTCCCGGAAATTTCGCTAAGTTTAGCCAGGCCTTGCCCAAGTTTGCGTAGGCAACGGCTGAATTAGGATCCAGATAAACTGCTTTATTGAGATATTCAATAGCCATCTCATATTCCGTTGATTCACCGTAGAGCGTTCCTATATTTGCGTATGCCTCGGCAAAATTAGGGTCGAGTTCAATGGCCTTCTCAAAATATCTCTTTGCATTCTTATAATCTCTGGCCTCAACCAAATCAACACCTTTACTATTGCATTCCTGGGCATCAGTTAAAGATATTTCCGGCTCGTTGGGCGTAGATACAACAGGAGGCGTTGAGGTAGGATTATTAGAAACTGCTGGTGGGCCGACTGGCTTGCAAGCGCTAAAGAAGAGGCTTACAGAAAGAAAGAGTATCAGGACTAATGAAATTAACCCTTGAGGAAGATTCGGGCGAACAACATTTTTAACTAATTCTCTAAATTGGCCTGTGGTTTCTTTTTCTAAAAACTCTTTCAATATTTCCGAATCGGTCGAATAAATTTTGCGTACCTCATCAGTCATAGCTTTAGGAGTGGCTGTTTTTGTCAAACCTTCAAAAAATTGGATGTAGTCAGGATTCTTATTCTCTAAGAACGCGAGTAAAAATTCGCGCAAGGCACCCTTTGCCTGTTGAGGCGCCTTATCTAAAATCACGCCGTAAGGCGTTGACTCCCTTTGCATCTGGCTTTTCAGGCTTTCTGCTAATCCCCGCGGGCTCTTCTCCCTGGCTGCCACAATAGCGATGGGCTCTGGATATCCTTCATTTATTAAGTCGCCCTCTATTGTTTCACGATAGAGGCGCCTTGCTTCCTTTAATGCACCTGGTATATCTCCTTTTGGCGCTTTGAATTTCAACTCAGCGATCGCCTCTATTTTACTAATAATACTTCCTATGTAGGATTTAACCCAGTTAGAGTTATTAATATCGGTTTCGTTCATTAATTCTCCATCAGTATATCCGTAAGCAATTAATATGGCTCTTTCTTGGGATGAGAAAGTTACCCTTTCCCTTGCACCAGGTAAAGATAGGGTAATAGCCCCCTTCTCTCCTATTTCAAAAACGTAGCTCTTTTTTGGTATTTTAGGTTCTACGTCACTTCCTGTACTTTCATCCGCTGAATTTTTCTTAGCTTTCTCTTTAGCGCTGACAGGCTGGCCATAAGGCTCATTCCAGATTACTCTTTTGCCTTCAACCCAGCTTATCTGATTACCTTTTAAAATAAGCCTCTTGATTGCCTCTTCTAATTCCGCCTCATTCTGAATGATGGCGAAATCTGAAGATAACGCCTGAATAATCCCTGCCAAAGTGCAGGGTTCTAATGAATGTTTAGCTTTTAAGAAACCTCTGATTTGCTCTTCATCTCTCCTTAAATAATCTACGGCTGTGCTATACTTTCGCAAATCATACAACCTATCTGATTTTGTAGGTGTGATTTCCATTCTCTTGATTAATTCTTCCCTTGAGAAAGGCGAAATCGGGCCTATGCCTTTCATTCGAGACTGTATAGAGTCTAATTTCTTTTGCCTCCCCGGGTCATTATCAAATTTCTCCTGAGTATGGTTATTCTGCTCAACCTTTTTTATGGCGTGTCTTAGCTCTTCAGAAAGCCTTTCCACCATGGCTTCAGTAGATAAAATCATGAAGAGTTCCCGGCTGAGGTATATAGAAATGATATTGTGGTATTGGCCTATTTCATTTTTGCCTCCGCTTCCTGCCTCGGCGTAGACTGCCCTGCCTTGCGCATCTAATAAAGAATAGGGATTAATCCCGTATATGTAGTCTTTGGCTTTTCCTTGAAATATACAGAAACGAATCAATCTACCGGAAACGAGGGGTTTTTCTAGTTTTAGAATGGGTTTGCTAATTATTGCGGGTATTTCCTGAGGCGGAGCGTTAGGGTTGATTTGCGTTAAGATGCCGTTTTGCAGCCTGATTACTAAGGTATCCGGGCTGTGTATATATTGTTTAACAAATGCCTTATGCGCTTCATCGAAATTCATCCTCTTACCCTTAATAATAAACGGCCTGAAATCAGGGTCATAAGTCTCCTCGTCGCCAAAATGAGTGCCGGTATTTTGGCGCTGCGTTGCGCCGGAATTAACAATTTCTGTTATCTCCAAATATTCGTCTCTGTCTATAAAATCCCCGGTTTTTATCCTGTACCAATAAGCATAGTAATGCCCCTTTACGTCAACTACTAAACAATCGCCTTCTTTTGCATCTATGATGTATATTAGTCCCTTTGCTTTTTCAAAGAAGATTTTTCTCTCTATCTTTACGCCTTTGAGCGCCTTGCCTCGGGCCAAGTCATTAACTCTTATTCTTTGGTAACCTGGACGGGGATAATATTTTGGGCCAATCTTTAATTTGCCTTCTTGAAGGATACCTATTAAATACTTGGCTAACCAGAAATCACCAATACCGGACTGAATATAGAAAATATACGCTGGATAGTAGTCAATCCGAAGTTCGTCAATTCTTACCACATCGCCTAAAGTACCGGTAATAACATCATATAACTTCCCCTCTTCTGCGTCCTTTAATATATAATGGGTGCATGCCCTCTCTTCTGAGAAATTCTCCCTGATCTGTTCACCCGCTTCCAATGTCTTAGCGATCTTCTCCAGGACCTCTTGCTCATTTATGAGCTGGCTGCCTGAGAATTTAGCGCCGAATATCGCCTTTCCTTTTTTCTCCCAACGCGCCCGAATATTCTCTTTAATATTTTTCCAGCCGAATGACCTATTATTGCCTTCTTTAGCCCGGCAACCTCTAAATAAAACAATAATATCCTGGATAGGGAGCCTCTGCCCTTTCTGATAAAAGATAAGCCTATGCCTTTTTCTCGTTATAAACAATACAGGCTTAAACCTACCCTTGGCTGTCTTAGACAAGCCTGCCTTTTTTATCGCGAGATCAAATTCACCTTGGGGACTCCCTATGTTGTTAGTAGAGTCAACCATAACGCCTGCACTGCCAACTATACTTCCGGTAAAATAATGTGCACCTCTGCTATAAGTAAAGGGGCTGTCAAGAGGATCCTGCGGAAAATGTGCGTGTGTGCTACGGCTTGAATATGATTCCGGTAAACTCTCCTTAGGGTCAGACTTAAAAGCCCTTTCTGCGCCCGTATGAGTGCCGGTATTTTTGGAAGGACAATTTGTATCAACCCAAACACAACCCCTAAGTAGCTCCATTTGCTCAACATCAAGCTTAAGTTCTTTTTCTTTGGCTAATATTTCAGCTAAACACAAGAAATCATCTGGTATCAAGCGTATTCTCAAACTAACCTCTGCCGCGGTCTCGGGACTTATTTTCATTCTTTCCTTTATCTGTATCTGCACTCTTTTTAAAAATACTCTCATATTTTTAAACTCTGGCTTATAAATCCATCCTTTCTTAAGGATTTCTTCTATAGAATCATCTCCCAGGAGCCCTAAGAGGCGGATATATCTTTGGGCAGCTTCAAAGGTTTTGTTAGTTACTTTCTCGGTTCTATTCCTGGCGCCAGGAACCCGAGGAGCTATATTTACGGCCTGATATGCCCTTGCCCATAATATAGCAACTCCTTCTTCAGATAACTCCTTGCCAGAAGAACGAATATCTTCGAGAACCGCCGAAAATACCTCCTTTAATAAAACATCTCTCTCCTCTGCGGAAATTTCTCTGTCCAGTAGAATATCGGTTAACCTCTTGCGGTATTCAGCTAATATCGTTTGTAGGATTACCGAAAGTTTGGCTTTCTTCTTAACGGATCCCATTAAAGAAATTGCTTCGGCTTTTTTCTTGGCGTTAAGAAACCTTAAGGCGGGATTGAGTATCTTATGGATTAAATATTCGGGCTCTTGGGTAAGGCCGTATTGCCGCATCATTTTATTAATTTCGTTGCAGGCAGCCCCTAACTTATCCTTATTTATTAAATCAATAATTTCTCCACTAGCCTCTAATACATAATTGTCTCTGGTCCTTGCCATGCCTCTTAATCCTTCGGTGCTTACAGTCTTAAGCGATTTAATCATTGCCTCGGTATCTTCCTCCCTCTCTTGCAGATAGTATCTAGCTATGATTAAAAATGCTTCGGCAGTCAGATTATGCCTGTCTCCCAATGATATTATCTCCAGGGCCGCTTTTATTAGAAGCCTCACGGCCCTCTTCTCCTCAACCCGCACTTGGCCGATTGCGCTAAGCATACTATTAAGTTTTGCTTTTATCTCCTCGCGCTCCTGCTGGCTTAATTTTATTTCAGGAACACCATCCTGAATTGATTTGACTCTCTCCATCAAATTAAGCGCTGCGGAAACCAATTCTATGCTCTTAGCGGCCCAGCGTTTCTCTATTGCCTCGGAATTAACCTGTTCAACTGTCCCCCTAATTGCCTCCCAGAGCGTTCTATACTTTATTACGGCTATTCCTAACATAGGCCTCCTACCGCCCTCTGGGACGATATACCTCTGTTGAGAAATACATACCGCGCTGCTATCCCACCATAATTTTGGCCCATACCCTCTTCTCTTCTTAAGCCGCGCTTTCAGCAACTCTATGCGAATATCATTAATCCTGTTTATTGCGCCATATAAAGTTGCATGGGCTGCCACTTCATTATCCGCGTTAATCAGCTGCACTGCTTCTAAAATCATTCTATTTATTTTGGCTACCCTGACTTTGGTTTTATCATTCTTAAACCTCTGAATATGGTACTTAATAGCGCAATCTAAGAGTTCTCCTACGAGCTCTTCCCTTCTTTGCGCCGTCTCTTCTTTCTCCTTACCTTCTAACATCATCCTCTTGGAAAGAAGCACAAAAAGCTCCAGGTTCTTCTCCAGCAAATCCTCGGAATAATCCCTGAAATGCGCCTCATCCTCAGTGATTTTTCCCGGGAGATTTTTTTGTTGCTGTTCGTTACCGTAAAATTTCTTTACATCCGGATTCTCTTTTAATTGCTCAAGGCTAATTATTAGTCTTGCCCGCGCGCCTTTTCTTAACTGATACGCCTCTTTCCCATCAAAAATTAAGCTGCCGTCCTTACTCTCATTCTTTATCTTTCTCATAAAAACATTTCTCTTATCAGCCCTATCTTGAATTAAGGCATATTCTGTATCGCCAACCCAGATTGTATCTATAGGCCTAAACTTAAGGCTTTTAAGCAAGACTGTAATCATTAACTCTTTCTTGTTTGCCTCGTTTCTTAAAAGCAAGTTACGCTCTTTCGCATGCCATTTAATTTTTTTCTTACCGTCTGTGGCAACTATAATCCCTATCTTATGCCCTCTTTTTTTCTTGGCAATATTCCCCTCAGGCAGATAAACTGTGCTGTCGTTAGGTAAAGGTTTAAGGCCTTGACGTAAATTTTTTACTAAATCAGGAAGTGGCCGTATAGCAGGAATAACTCCTAAGGCAACCAAAGGCGCGCCTGGAATCCCCCCTCCCTGAAACATCTGCCAAATAGTTAAACCTAAAAATAAAAATGGTAAAACGATGGTAAAGATTCTTTCAATCCATTCCAACCAGGCATCACCAAATTCCCCTCCTATTACACTAGAGATTGCCCATAGCTCATCCTTCTCCTCATTGCTTAATTTAGACTGATGATTTCTTGTTTCTTCTTCTATCAACTGGCGCAAAAGTTTTGTTTTTTCCGCTTCGCCGAGGCTAAGCCTTTGTTGAAGGCGAGGTTCTATTTCCTTCAAAATAAAATAAAGGGGATAGTTAATAGAATAAGAGGCGCGGAAAAAATAAATTAGAATCTCGGCAGAGCCTATGATGCCATCGGCTAAGGCCTGCCTATAAACTCCGATTACAAATTTTTCCCTTCCCTGCCAGGTTGACTTAAGATTAATCTGAGATGCTATTTTCTGTTGATAAGCTGTGATTTTTTTATTTATGCCGAGTTGGGTTTCTTGCAACTGCCCAATCTCTTCTTTTGTGTTCATTCCCAATACTACCAGGAACCTCCCAAATCTATCACCCAGATGTGGATAAGCCGCTATTGCCTTCTTTAATATGTTTTCCAGTTTTTCACTTCTTAACAATGCTTCTTGGACGTTATTAAAACTCCGCCATAGAGCGTTAGAAACATCTTTCTTTTTTTTCAAAGAGGCATTGTCTATAATATACTCTGCCGCAGCAATAACCCTGTCCCTATCCATATCGCCTATGACATTATAGAGAAATAATAAACGAGCGAGAGCATCAGTATTGTCCGGCTCGCGGCTTAAAACTCCAAAGGCTTCATTTTTTGCGCTTTCATACATTTCTGAATCTGAATAAACCCGGGCTAATTTCAATTGCCCCTCAATAGTCTGGGAAAGGTATTTTATTGCTTCGGATAGAGTGGAGAGCAGGCCATTCTTTAAGCAATATTTTGCTAATCCTGCGTGTAGTTCCAAATCTTTGGGATTATACCTTATTGCCTCATTATAAGAACCGAGTATTGCATCAATATAATCCTCGCCTGTCAGGCGGGATAATTTTTGGTAAATCTCAATCATCTCCATGTAAACTGATTTTAAATTACGCCTTGCTTCATCCTTCAATTTATCGTCATATTTTCCACTTTCTATAATATCTTCATAGCCTTCTGTTGTGCTGCCATCTACAAACTCATCTCCCGCGATTGCTAACTGAAGATATTCTAATATCTCTTCATACGCCCTTACTTCCATTTCAGGTAATTCTGCGGCGTTTTTCTTTTGTAAAAGCTCTTCCGCCTTTTCTTTAACCCTGTTTGCGTATTCAAGCGGGTTAGATGCGCCCAGGCCGCCCATAAAAGATGGAATAAATGCAGCAGTTAAACCTGCCTGCCAATGGCCATTGATAAACGACCAGATTATAGCCGCAGAAACCAGAATTAGTAAAATATTTGAGATGTGCGGGGCGCCAGGGCCAATTATTTTTTGGGGTTGAGTAGATTGCCTCTTCTTATTATAATCGCGGATCTTGCGATACAATTCGACAAAGAAATCATTTTTAGTGAAGATATACTTATAAGCACCGCCTAAATCAATAAGAATGCATTCCTTGCCGTCCTCTGTCTTCTCTATTATATCCGGCCGCAATATATCTTCCGGCTCAATACCCGATTCGCCAACTTTATATAGCTGGCCATACGGCTCAGTAGATGAAATTACAAAATTTATTCCTGTTTTCCTTCTTAAGTCTTCCAGGCCTTCTATTACCCTATCTTGATAGGTAAGCCACTCATTAAACCCGCGCACCGTCAAACTAATGGCAAAATCAACATCCTTAGGCGGAATTTTAAAATCTCCTCTGGCTAAACTGCCGGCAAGATAATAATGCTGCACAATCCC
Organism: Candidatus Omnitrophota bacterium; assembly: GCA_028717245.1. NCBI lineage: Bacteria > Pseudomonadati > Candidatus Omnitrophota > Candidatus Omnitrophota bacterium. Next base: position 188,290 of record JAQUOD010000002.1, on the reverse strand, counting down.
TTCCCTTCTTAAATCCTCAAGGATTCTTAACGCCTCTTTTAGGTGTGGAGATAGCCTCAACAAAAATTCTTCATTTACCCTATCCCGTTTTTGCGTTTCTGGGCCATCCAGGGAAATATCAGGGTTTAGATTGACGCGTTTAGATACCATGCTTTCAGGTTGGCTTTGTTTGCTCAAAACCGGCAATAAAGATTCCTTGCTTATTCGGCCTTTTTTGTCGTGCTCGAAAACGATGATGTCTATGTTTGGCCGAAAAAGAATAACCGGCTTCTCTTTTATATACTTTCGCGTTTTTTCTTCGGGGAATTGGATGGCCCTGCCCACTCTTTCTGGTTTGCACTCCTGGGATATCAACTCTAAATGATGCGGAAGGAGTTTCCCTACTATTGCTTGTATTAATTCTGCGTCCACAGGGCCGGTTGACCAATACTCAAAACCCCCCACTTCAAAACTCGCTTCAAATATCAGACGTACTTCCCGTGCCAAATCATACGCTGCCTTCATATGGCGGATATATTCTTCGCGCCCTATTCTTCTAAACCACTCTTTCTCCGCGCTTATGTTAAAGCTGATATGAATCATAAGGTAAGAATATTCGTGTTTTATTCCTATGAGCTTGCGCATCGCGCGTTCGCCTATTGAACCGATCTCCCAACCCGACGTAGGAGCGTGTACACCCTCGTAAGACACAGCATTATTTTTTATTACCTCAGAAATAATGTCAGCGTAATCTTTATCGTAAATCGGGTCATAGTAATCACGCATAGGGTCATTATCAAACCAGCTGCCAAACGAACTTAATTCTTCTTCATTACGATAAAGGGGCAGATTATCGCGGTTATTTTTAAGAAACTCTCTATATTCTGCCGAAAACTTTATTAATTCATAAACCCAAGGCCAAGGCATATAGGAGACTTTTGTTCCTGCTGCCCGCATACAATAATCGCATTGCACTGAACAGCCCTCGGTGACACTTACCTTAAAGTTCGATAAATATTTAAAAAGGCACTCCAACACTTTTTGTTTATCTATTCCTTTAAAATATCCCTCAAACCACTCAAAGGGAGGGTTACTCAAAAGCTTAAGAATCTCTTCTTTATCTTCAGGGGTTAATGCCTTAGAATTAAGCCTTTGTTTTACCTCTGACAAGGCAGCATTGCCTTTTGGCGTCAGCGGGGCCGGGTAAGCCTCAAATAAGCTAAGCTTCCAGGCAATGAAAAATTTTTGTAAGGCCTGCTTTATGTTGCCTTTTATCCGCTCGATTTCTTCGGGAGAGAATTTAGAAAGGCTTGCGCGGCTGAGTTCGGGAATTTCTTTAATGAGGGTTTCAACAATTTTTCTTCTTGCTTCCGGCGGAGCCCGCGCTATGACTTCAGTCAAGAAATACTCTCCGTCTTTTAACTCCACCAAGCCAAACTTCATTAAGCCATTGAGCTCTTTGTGGAATACGCTGATGTGGAAGAATTTCCCGGTTTTCTTGTGTACGCCTCTTTTTTCCCGTAACTCAGCGCTGGTTAGGGGCATATCAACAAGATCCCGTAACGCCTCGGCAAGCGTGCCTTCCCTGCTTTCCTCTGTTAATCCTACTTCTGCCTTTTTTACCTTAACCAACCATCCTGTGCCTTTGCCAGAAATACTAATATCATAAGAGACAGGCATTTTTTCTTCCTGCTGTAAAATCTCTGCTGCCTTTACAAACAATTCTTTTATCTCGCGGCTTGTCAAAAGAGTAGCGTGCACAAGGCCATTGGCTTTAATAACTCTCAACATCTCCTCAATGGCAAATTCCTGCCCTTCTTTACTTAAGCGATGTAATATGAATGTTGCGTTAACCATATCAAATGAGTTATTCCCATAGGGCAGGCGCGTGGTGATATCGTGCTGCCGAAAGGCCAAATTTTCTGGCCGGTGTAAAGTTATATTAGCCGTTTGTTTTTCTGCCTCCCTTTTTATATCGCTGGCCCTTTGGACGATGTCGTCGGGAGAATCGCTAAAAATAGCCCTTTTAACCTCTGCATCATCAAGATATTTAGATAACTCCCCGGCTAATCTTATTGCCCGTATCGAGATATCCAATCCGCGTATTTCTTTAGCGCCTTGATAATAGGCATAAAAGGCATTGTAACCTAAGCCAGAGCCTAACTCTAAAATACTCTTTTTCTTCCAATCCCAATTATCAGGCAGGCTTATTTCTGATAAAGAGATACCATCGGCCAAAGCGATTTTATCCATCTTTATTGCTCTAACAGCCTCGCTGAGAAACTCCTCCGAAGACATGGAAGACGCCTGGCGCAGCTTTCCTATCCTGATTAAAAATTCCCTTGTCCTGTTTAATCTTTTTCCGTAGAACAGCCTCGCCAAGGCTTCATCTCTAAGTTTATAGACTGTCGGGCGCGAGCGGGCATACCAAATGCCTCTTGCATCTTTTATTTGAGCAACCGGCATCCCCTGTAAAAGCAAGGCTATAATATCTAATTGGTGTTGCGCATCATTGCTTCTTATCCCCTTGTTTTTCCTTTCGTTTTCAGTAATTCCAGTGAGGGATTGCATATCTTGCTTAAATATTTCGTAAAACTCTATAAGCAGCTCTGATTCTTCAAGAGATAAAGTATTATCTTTCCAACGCCTAAGGCACTCCCCTATTTTTCTGAGCCCGGATGAATATTTGATTCCGAGCCTCTTTTCGAGTGTGCCCTCAAGCCATCTGGCCCCGCTATAGGCCCATCCCGTGTCCCCATCAACTGACAATATAAGACCCAAGGTAGAAGCCCCGGCAATACATTTAAATATTTGCCCCCCGCCAGCCATGCCTGCCTCTGCGGCAGGCAGGGAATGTAAAACAAGCAGGGCTGAACCCAGGATAGCAAAAGCCAGGCAAAAAATAGTGCCGACTCCTAACGCATTGCCGCAGGATTTAAACCCATTCTTAACCCCAAGCAAAGAATTTTCTGGATATATCAAACTTAATAACCTGCGGACGTTAGGATTGTCTAATCCTTTTCTGCATGTAAATTGAGCGAATTCTTGCCGAAAATCTCTATCCTTTCGAATAATTCTCTTAATGGTCCTGGCAAGAGTTACAACATTATCATTGCTATTTACAGCTTTAAATAATAAGTATACTAATTGCTCATCTTTAGTAGATTTTACGCCGCTAGCATAAGCCTTCAAAGCCTGACGAATCTGTTCTGAATCTATTGCAAATAGCTCTGTTTTAACACTTTCGCTGAGTTGCTTAAGTATCCTGTTTACCCCGGGGCTATACCTTTTAGCTGGATCGACTTTTTTTTCTAACATACTAAGGCGCTCTGCCATCTCTCGCGGATACAGCTTCCCGGCATAAAACAAAATCTCTGCGATATTATCCCGTTCAGGATAGGGGATTTTCTGAATAGCCTGCAGCTTTTTTAGTAATTCTCTGTAGTCAAAAGCAATCAATTGAGCTTCTTGAAACTTACCGAGTAAAACAGTAGGGATTCGCTCGGGTGTCTTCAGGAATGCCCCTTTGAATAAGACACAGCTATCTAAAAGCTTTCCGGGTTTGCCTTTGTTTAATTCCCGGATTAAGAAACCCCGGAAATCTCCGTTAAATTTAAATAATTCCAGATTGACATCCTTATTAACAGCCTCCTTTGGAATACGGAGCATAACTCTTCGGCCTTCAAAAGTATATAATTGCACTTCGGGCTTGGTAAACCAAATTCTTCCTAAACTCAATTTTGGCTGGCCTGTAATCAGGAATTGTGTTATCTCCTGCGGTTTTAATCCCGGATTACTGATAGCTAAGAATAGGATTATCGCAATTACCCTAAGATTGGGGGTTTCGTCTGTTAAACCTAATGCGCGCCTTGCACTCTTTAGGTATTCGCGCACCTTACGCTTCTGGATTCCGATCTTTTCAGAAATCTCTTCCTCTGAAAGGCCGTCGGCAGCCGAAATTAACACTTCCATTTCCCGATTTGTTAAAGGGTTCTTTAATCCTATTTCTAATTCAAACGTGTCCTGTAAAGTAATGAAGCCTTTTTGCATAGCCTTTCTTACAGCTATGAGCCGGGCATCAGGGGATTTGCCATCGACTTTGAGTTTACCAAAAATAGTGCCTACATAATCTTCAATTGTAGCAAGGCCAATCTGTAAACCTTCGGCAATCTCGGAGTTAGTTTTACCTTGAGCCATTAGATTCAATGTGTCTATTTCTCGCGGCTTAAGGGGATTCCTAAATTTACGCTTAATAGCTTCCAGGTTATACTTCTGGGAAGAGATTATTCCTTCTTTTATTGCCCATTCTACCAGCTCTAATGGGCCGCGAACACCAGATAGTTGGTATAGCTTCGATACCTCGCTTCTCACTTGGCCTATCGGCATTGTTAGTTTAATACTGATCTCCTTATAGTTCTTACCTTCAGCAATTAACTCAACAACACGAACTTTACGTTTACCGTAGCTATCTATTATTAATTTGGTAATGTCTATACCGGGGGGAATAAACCCTTTGTCTTGGGCGAACTTTACCATCAGTAGCCGCTTAAACTGGCCTCTGGCATCAAAGCCTATTTTGCGTAATGCGCTATAAATACATGATATATGCCCGTGCACAGCTGTTTTGGAAATAGTTAGGACCTCGGAGATTCCCTGATTAGATTTACCTTGAGCAACAAGTTTTAATACCAGGGTCTCACGTTGAGTAAGCGGGTTAAATTCCAAGTCGTCTGATAATTCACCTGCCTTCTTTACCGCTAAAACTAATTTTTTCCGATTTTCCTTCTTTCTGCTGGGAATATTATATTCTAAATACCAAGCATGCATTGCCTTATTTACTTCTACCGCAGATAACCCTATTTCTTGGGCAATCTTTTTATTCCCGTATCCTTGAGCCGCTAAAGTAAGGATTTGGCGCTTCAGGGTATTCTCCTTATTATTATCTTCGGGTAGAATAATGGGCAAGGCCAAACTTAATAATATGGGCGCTCCGGAGGCAAAAGGAGTAATAAAAACCTGTAAATCTAGGTGATTACTAAGAATATGCCCGGTTAAATATAAAAGCAAAAGTGAAATTATAGGAAGGCTAAAAAGTATAAGAAGGTTGTTATTCTCCTCATTTTTGTGACCAAATATCCATGTTATAGCTAAAGCAGCAATTCCAACTAGAATTACCGGCATTACCCACGAGGAAACTGCAAAAACCGCAGCCCCCACAACGCCACCCGCACCCAGCCCTGCTAAAATAGGAAGAAGAATACACATAGCGTTGCCGTCACTAAAAGTGGACTTGCCACTATTATTTTCCCCATTATTTTCATCGTCAATATCATAACCGCCTGCCTTAAGCTGCTCTAAAATTTCTGGTAAAATGGGTATCTGATAACCAGGAATATCTCTATTTTTTATATCGAGCATCTCCCTTGTATAGAAATCTTCGCCGATTGCTTCAAATCTCACCAGATTTTCTATGAGTATATTGTCAATTTTCTCTAAGAATACAGGATTAGTGTAAAAATCAAACTCCTTAGAAGAAAAACATTTGATTCCGTCCTCAAAAGGATAATACTGGGTATCTGTAAAACTTAGGTAATATGTTACATTACTGAAATCTATCTCAATCCACCAGTGAGGATCGAAAGGGTGAGATTGAGAAAGAGTTCTTTTTTCTCCCTGTACTACCCTAACTTTTATTAAATTGCCAAACTTCTTAATCAATAGTTCTTTCTCAACTTGTGAAGCAAACTCACAGACAAAGGGGTATTTGTATAATTTAGTTTCTGGAATTCTGCCGTCATACCCAGCTTCGTGTTCTCTTAGAATCTTCTGCAAGGCGGGGTTTATGCCCCGGATAAAATTACTTACTCTATTGATTAAACCTTCCTCATTCTGTGCTCTATCCTCCCGCGCGCCGGAGGGTTCTACCGCGGTAACTTTCTCTATGACAATCATCATATTGCTGTCAGGAAGCGGGACTTCTTTTCCTTCCAGATTCAAAAGCCGCGCCTTGCCTTTCAAGTTATCAACGTAACCCCGCTGTAAATAAGACTCTTCTTCTAAAGCCAGGGGGACTTCTTTTACGGTAATTCCTAGCTCTTGGGCTATATCATTAAACAATTTAATATACCCGCTTCGAGTAAACACACCGTATTGCTCTCTTACCTCATATGTTAAACTGATGGGGCTGTATTCGGGGCGATAGCACCAGCTTAACTTAAAGAGAAACTCCATCGCGTCTTTACGCAACATTTTTATCTTCCATATCTCATTCTTTAAATTTTCCTCAATAATTTCATAGGCCCCTGATAAATCCCTACCTTTAAAATTCTGAATAAAGTAATCAAATGCTTCTTTATTATTTTTACCTCTTAACTCAACTATCTGTATTCCCTCGCCATCTTCCGGCATAGGCCAATCCCGGATAAGAATGCGCCCACCACTGGACAAAGACAAAAGGGCTGCCCGTAAAGCATCCTTTACCGACTCAATATTAAAGTTTCTACCGTCTTTGCCCGGATAACTAAATATTTCATGCAGTATCGAGCAGAATATAATTGTATCTACTGCCGGAATATCCATTTCCCTTAGGATGCGAGAAAGATTAGCTGCTTCGTCTTTTACCGCCTGGGCAGAAAGATGTTTCGTGGCTATTTGTTGCTGTAACTTCTCAAATGCTGCCTGGGACTTCTCTATCGCCACTATTCTTTCTATCCCTCTGGATTTCTTTAACCCTTCGGCTATCTCCAGCGTCCCTCCAGCTCCGGGGCCAACATCAACCCAAACTTTACCTTTACCGTGATTTAAAAGCCGAGCCTTATCAGGCATGGCAGATTCCATTGCCTGTAAATAAAGAAGTTCGTTACTAACCCGGTCAAACCCGTCTATACGAATTCCATACAGGTCTAACAGCATTTTTAGCGCCTGCTGGAATTTAATAGAGTCCCTTAATTCATATTTATGCACCAGGGCCAAGAGGCTGGTTGTTTCCTCGCTAAAGTTAAAATCAAAAGAAATAGCTTTCCTGCCCTCTATGGCCATTTCTACGCACCCAAATGTAGGTTCCTGGCCTTGGGTTAAAGTTTCCGGGTCAAAAGCCGCGCAGGCCTGCGGATTTAAAATTAAGTCTTCTAACTTTATATCGCGTAATAGGAACTCAATAATCCTGATTTTATATAAATCAAATTGGTGCCGGCCGCTGGAGAGTATATGCATAAAATCAAAGAAACTAATGTGGAAAGGTTCGTTTATATTCACTTTGTTTCTCTTAGCCATATTTAAAGCAAGCGCAATAACCTTTACTTGAGTCTCAGCCCGTAATCCAAAAGTGGCGCTTTCCACATACCAACCTTGGAAATGTTGTAAGTCGCTAAAGAGAACACTGGCGGCATCAAGGCTCAAATTATCTATAACCCGCCCTATCTCATGCAGAGGCTCGCCCAAATCTCTTCTTTCCTGGCGGAAACGCCCTAAGCGGTCCTTTAGATATTTCTTTTGTGCCTCAACAGAAGCAAGGTCCCCCCAGCGCGCAATAAGAATATCCTGCCAGTTTGTTTTAAACTCTGTTCCTTCGGGCTTAATCACCCGGTACATATCCATAAAGAATTCCTCAAATTGCCTGTTGAGACGAGTGGTCATCAATCCTTCACGAAGGCTAGCGGTATCCAGGAAATTAAAGAGATAAACGATACCGGCTATTATTCCGGCAGCGCTTATTTGATCTTTACAGCCAATTGCCTCGGACAAAGCGGATAAATTTGCCCGGACCCAATTTGTAAAATCAACAAAAACATCGTAAGATACCTCTCCTCTTACCCATTGCCCGGGGAATCCGCGCATCTCAATGAGACGGTAAAAGAACTCATTGAGAATTTGGCTGTAAGGATGCTGTCTAAACAACTCAATATTTTCAAAAAGGCCTTTCTGCCAACTGCCGGAAGAAACTTTATTGCGCAAGATAAGGCCGGCTGCTTTATTGGGAATCCTAAAATCTATCCCTTCGATTTTCTGCCATTCCTTCCTCAATTCAGGAAGGCCGGCTTTAGCCGCATCATGGTAGAGGAAGGCCGCGCGTAGATGAGCAAGAAGATTATTTTCTTTAAGAAACCTGACTATGCTGCAAAGTTTTTTAAACTCTTCCTTGGAAATACCGGGTTCATCCTGGAAGAGTTTTATGTCTTTTGTTTCTAAGCCTAAAAGTTTTCTGCCAAAACCACGTTCAAGAATATGCTTCGTTAGCGAAAGATTCCTTTCCCCTGCAAAGGGCGCTTTCTCGGCATCAAAATTCATCTCTTCAGAGCGCTGGTATAAATAACCGTAGATCTCAGGAAACATCCGTCTTAAGCTCTGTTCTGAGAGGCTTTTCTTAATATTTAAAAGCGAATTAAACCTTTCTAAAAGCGCTGGGGTATCAGAATAAATCCTGGCCTCTATCCTATCCTTTTGCCTAAAAGGCTTCTGGGCTTCTCCTTGAAGGCGCAATATCTCTAAAAGGCCCTGCCAGTTGCGCCAGCCATCAAGAATAATGTCAGCTCCTTCTTTAATTAACGCCTCGCGATTAAACGTTCTCTCTCGGCCTTTTCCTTGAGGCAAACCTAAAATTATGCCGCCTGATTCCTTCACTGCCTTAATGCCCTCAACCCAATCGTTAAAAAACAAAAATGTATATCCCGGGAAATGGTGCCTAAGGCTTTCTATAACCAAATCCCGGTATCGCGATTTGCCATTTCTGCTTGGCGTAGAAAGCGAAATATCGTCTGCGCAGATAACCATCTCTTCAGGAATAAACTCAAGGAAACCGCGCTCTTTAAGCTGACGAATAACCAGAGAATGTTCTGAGCCGCTCGTAATCACAATGGGTATGCCTCTCTCATAAAGCGCCCTAATAAGTTCCAAGACACCGGGCATAGCCAGAGGGACACTAGTTCTCCTTGAATCTATTCGTGCTTGAGCAAGGCACTCCAAAGCCTCTTTCTCTATTCTCCCGGATGCTTGAGATAACAAACGAATAACCTCTTCCCCTGAGGCATGAATCACATTTTGATTAACCCACCTAATCCCCCCTTTATCTTCAGTTCTTCCCGTAAGCCGGCAATAAGCCAAGGCATATTCTTGCCTCCATGTCGGCTGAAGTAAGACTCCATGCACATCAAAAATAGCCAACACAGGTTTATCTAACGACGGGAATGAAAGCTTTATAACCTCTATACCTGCCTGCCGCCATCTCTGGGTTTGGGCTAAGCATGCCTCTTCTTCATTTTTCCCCTGGCGATGGGCTTCTTCGTGGTCAAAAACAATGGAATTTTGGAGTTCTATGGGCAGGTGTTTTGCGGCAGGTTCAAATTCTTCTAATTCCTTAATACTGGCAATCTCCTTATTAGCAACAGACCGGGTGAACATCCAAAAAGGAGGGCCGTTAATCAAGCCGTATTCCTTGATAAAAGCAAGAATAATCCGCATCGCAAGATATTCCAAGAACAAACCGCCCCTTATATTGCCTTTTCTGATTAAGCCTTTTAGGATTAATTTAGAGCCGTATTTAATCAAATCCTTCGGGGTGCAGTTTTGAATGCTTCCCGTTGGATACCATTCTTTAAAAGGCGCTGAAGCTTTTTTAACCAGCACAAGCGGGCCTAACCAATATTGGCCCCGCGGGTAATCCGGCGAATCAAGTTGTGCGAATTTTTGGTAAATAAGCCCGGAATCTTTATTTAAAGCGCTTTCTAAGATTTTTAATTCTTCCAGAGCTAGCCCAAGCCCGGCTTCTTCAGGAACATCCTGGTCGGAGCCAGGTAACCACAAACAAAGCCTTATAAGAACCAGGCCGCTATCTTTTAAATAACGCTTTGCCGCCTCTAACCAAAGAGGAAAGTTGATGCTATTGTTGGTTAAGCACGGCGCATTGATAGTAATAATGTCTATGGACTTATCTTGCAGATACGGAGCCTGTTCCGGCAAATCTTCTACCTTACTGATAATAAATAACAAGTTTGCGCCATCATCTTTAAACCCCGGGTCAATACCATCTTTAGTATTATCATTAACGCCGATACCGGCTATACTATTAAGAGGTATACCAAGTTTATGGTGAAGAAAAAGCTTAAATTCACAGCAAAATCCTCCATCACCGGTTCCTAAATCCATAAATCTTAGGCCCTGGCGGATACCTTGCCCAAGTTCTTTTATTAGGATGTCTCTAAGAGAAATTATTCTTTCCTCGGGTAAAACAGTATTTAGAGAAGCTCTGCTTATTCTAGAATTGCTTACCGCAATAATCACATCAAACTTTTTCCCTTGGAGTTGTCCTTTTTTGTCATCTATTATTTTTTCCATCTCCTGGCGATACATCTTAAAATTATCCGTAAATAATTTTTGTTTGTATGCTTTCTCCTCTCGCCGGGCGAGCGCCAAGGTAGATTCGCAAAAGAGGAATTCTTTTATCTCAGGCAAGCTTAATTTTATAGACACGCCTCCTTTTTGGGTAACCGTTAGCTTTCGCGCGAACTGAGGCCTGGCTTTAACAAAATCATTTATTGCCCTAACTACATAGCCGTTATCAGCTTCTCCGAAATACACTAAATTTCTTATTCCGCTGAATCTGGGATAAACAGTCAATACTTTCAGATGGGGCAGGCACGCCGAATCCACGCCTATTACCTGCTGATAAAGTTTACGCAAACTAAGATGGAATTTAAATTCAAAGGCCGTATTGCTGCTCATTGCGTCAAACTCTTTTAAAACCACGCCGTTATCGCATACAAACTCCGGCACTGCCAAAAGCCTTCCTAAGTTGACGCTCTCAAGAGTAGTCCCTCTTTTTATAACTATTTCATAAAGGCCGGATATCGCGCCTGCCAGCCCTAAAACCTGGCTTCGGCATTTCTCGCCCCGTAATACAGCGCCTGCCATCGTTTTTGTTGCTTCAAAAACAAAGGTATGGACTATATTTTCTGATTTACCTTTATATAAAAGCAGGAAGCGCACTTTCTCCCGTAATCTGTCATAAGAGAAATCCTTATTCCTGAATCCCTTAATCTGGGATAAATGCCCTAATAATTCTTTGTGGCGGGGCAGCCCGAATAGCCCGGAGTAAGCCATTCCTACAAATATAAAGCCCACGCCCGCCCCAATCGCTAAAGGTAACTCACTGATGAATAGGAAGATAAGGGCAAAACTCAATAACCACTGAAGAATATAGGCAAAGCAGTCTTGGTTCTTTGAGATCCTTAGGATTTTGTGCCCGATAATTTCGTGGATAGAGATAAAAGGACAAAGAATATATAAAGGTAAAGCGGAGAAACAGAACAAGGCTTTAGTCAAGGAAGAACCGGATTCTTTGATGCGTGCTTTTATTGCCTCTAACACATAGAATTCTTCCGGTGTAGCGATAACTCCTTCCGGCCCGGCCCGGGTTGGATGCGCACCTAAGGCGAGCTCATATACCTTAACTATGCAGCTTGTAGCATAAAATAATGCGCCCACTATTTCCCCGGATAAAATAAATTTCTGCGGCAGGCCTAAGCGGAAACCAAACGCTGCAAGAATTATAGTAACTATGGCCGAAACCATAGCGCCTTTATGGGTCATAGTGGGATTATTTTCTATGGGTGCCTTCCGCTCGTACCGCGAGATAACCTTCTTTTTCCTATCTTTTTCAATTTTATAATTCTTGGCTCCTTTAATAATAAAATAGTGCCCGAATGATTCTCTTATTGGTCCCTGCTTAAGTGGATGTGCTTCCTGAAGGAGTAAATATCCTTCTAAAAGGGCTCCGCGGGCATTAAGCCAATCGATTTCTTTTCTAGGGATAAACAACAATCCATCGTTTCTTTCTGTAAGGTATAGTTGCGCAACCCTCTCCCCGTCTCTTTTTGGTTCACTATATGCGCAGTTAGAAATTAATTCTGCGAGTTTATGGAAAGAAAATATGTCTGATACGTCCCCTGAAATAACCTTATAAAAAACCAGGGGCTCTTCCCCGGGAAAATATTTCCCGTTATAACCTGTAATCAACCAGCGCTGATTAATGCAATACGAATAAATGTTTAAGCGGCGAGGATAGAATTCGCCTACTCTATCTCTCGTTATTACACCGCGCGGCTTGGCATTCATTATGCTCTCTATAGGGCTCAGTTCACCCTTTGCGGCACTCGGCGCGGGAGCGAATGTATTAAGGAAAGAAGCCAAATCCAAAACCTCCTTTGAGGCTGTATTATAAACTGAAATGTCTTTAAGGTTTAAAGGGCCGCCTAAAGGAACCTTGGAAGTAAACCGGAGCGTAGTTTCTCCTTTCGCTTCGGCAATTATTGCTTGTTCTAATTCTGAAGGGCCGGCTATAATATATTTGTCTTCCCCTATAATTACCTGAGGTAATCCCTGCAGAGGATAAATTACTTGAAAACTGATTATCCTGCCTTTAACTCCATTTAAATAAGCCTCCCATCTGTCGCCCGGATAAATACAATTCTGACGAGCATCCTTTTTCTTTAAAGCCTCTTTTAATTCCCTGCGAACCGATGGGTCTCGCAAACCTTTATTAATTAGAGCAAGAGTTTCGCTGGGGAAGTAATCTTCTCTTTCTTGCCTAACAACCGCTTTCGTTGGGGGAGAAGATTTTTGGCGTTTGAATTTTTCTCTCAATTTAGCCATTATCCGATGCCTATTTTTGAAGGCGAATAAGCCTCCTATTACTACAAGAATACCAGCGCTAACGGTAAGTGTCCAAGGTAACTCCAATGACTGCGCTAATAAAGTTAAAATTCCCAACTCAACAATACCTCCGGTAAAACAAAAAACCGGAGGCCCCTGCTTGGACTCAACGCTTTGAGCAGGAATAGTGACTAACCACCGGAAACTGCCTTCTGCAAGGTCGTTGCCTACAATACGCAAATGCCCGCGAGGTTTTAACGCTGCGCGTAGCATCTTTGCGAACTCCCATTTCTGTTCGTAATTCAGATATTCCCACAGATTATTGATGATCACCAGATCCGCGCCCTGAAGCATCCTCTTGAACTTATCGGAAGGAAGTGTGTCCGCAACAAAATCTATCTTCTTGCGGTAATAGGCAAGATTACTGTTAACCTCGTCCTTTAAATCCAGGATTTTCTTTATCTGTTTTTTTGACTGGTCTACCCTCATATCGACCTTCAACGCCGAAAGAATATCGAACCCTGACTCCATTTTCCTTTTAGCTACTTTCACTACTTCTTCCTTATCTATTCCGATGAATATAAAGGTAAATTCTTTCAAAACCGAAGGGTCGATATTCTGCTTGAGGTACCAGGCCCAAGTAATCATCTCCTGGCCGAAAGCACAAGCGGGAATAAGGATGTTTATGGTCGCCTCTTTATTTTTCCTTTTTTGCGCGATTATCTCTTTGATCTTCGCGATAAAATCTCGCGCCTGCTCGGTTTCGATGAATCTTAGGAAATAACTCTCCACATGGTGTTGCTGCCAATTAAAGTGCTCGCCGAATATATCTACCATTTCTCGCAATACCGGATCCGAATAAGCAATAAGGGCATCAAGCACCCCTTCCAAAGAACCCTTATAGATATCGGTAAACCGGCACGTAAACACGAAATACCGTAGAAAATTGGCTATGGCGCATTCGACGTCTAAGCCGCTTATGCCCAATCGCTGCGAAAATGCCTTGGATATCTTAAGTACCTTATCCGGGTATTCTTTGACGAATTCCTCTACCTTAGGCATACTCTCGAGGATAAAAAGTGCGGGATTACCACTCATCTGCCATTCTCTCGCCGCTACCTCCCTAAAATTTTTTCTTATATTGTTTTGAATTAACTTTAAAGGAAAGGTAAATTCTCCCAAAGGAATTGAATTCATACCATACAATTTCTTATGAAGACCCTCGGCTGATGACGTATTAGCCACGCCAGAATCCGCTTCTTCTGTGCATCCTAATGCAAGCGCCTTCTCAACGGACAAATCCATCAGTATTCTCCCTATGCCTTGGCGCCTATAAGCCTCATCCACAACTATAAAATTAAACCTTACCAAGGGTGGCTGCCCATCACCAGCAAACTCGAATTGATAATAACGTTGCCCGACAATCTTGCCTTCTTTTGCTGCGAGAATCATCTCATAAACAATCTTTAGGCCATCACTAATTTGGCGCCTACCGACATACAAGTCAGGATCATAACCCCCCTCTGGAGTTATATTCAACCCGGGTATAATAAAATCTCCCGGAAATATATAGAGGTCGTTGGAATCTTCTCCTAATAACTCGCTGGCTGTGGTAGTAACCAAATCTTTACCTGTGCACTTTTGGGCAAAAGCTATAAGCTTATCCTCAATAGACTTCCCTTCCAATTTATCTCTGGCGAATTTAACCAGCCTTTTTAATCTATCTTCATTTGCTGGTATAGATATTTTTTTAAGTATAACTAAACCCTCCGGGTCGCCTATCTGCCTAAGGGCAATAGCAATCTTTTCTGCGATTAAAGAACCGCCCAATACTGCTGCCTCAAGTGCTTCTTTGGCCCGGCCGTCTATTTTTTGGGCATTATTGCCCAATGCACATATAGCCGCTGCCCTCACTTGAAAATATTCATCGGTGTCTTTTATAATTTGACACAACCCAAAGCCAGCCCGCTCGTCTTTAATTTTATTAAAGGCGTTAACTGCCGCTAATCTTACCGTACGGTCAGGGTCATTGAACATGGATATAATCAAACTTCTAGTTTCAGCGGTATTGATACCTACCCATGCTTCAATTTGCCGGGAACATTCCATCCAATCGCGGGAAGGCATCAAGGGGGCTGTCGTAACCATCCCCACCATTAATATTGAGATAACAAATAATCCCATAGCATTAAGTTTGCCGATTATTATACCTAAACAAGCTAAGATAAAAATAACGGATGATGAGATAATTAGGCTTTGCGGATTAAATACTTTAGAAAAGGCTTTCGTTATAGGAGAAATTTTTTTCTGCCGGGATTGATTATACTGCCTGATTAAACCTTGTAGTTCCGTGCGTCCGGATTCGTGTTCTTTAATGGAGGCGAGCACTTTGGGCGAGAACTTTCTGAATTTAGCGGAGATGAGCCAGTTAATATCTCCATCGGGGGTAAGGCCGCGGGCAATGGGGTTAGTGCGGGCAAAGCGTTTCTCTACTTTGGTTGGCGGGCCCCTGTTGCCATGGAGTTCCTGAATATATTCTAAATTATTTTTGTAGGCTTCATTATATACCTTTAAGAAAATATTATTTTTTTGAACAACCTCTAAAATGCGGCCAGCCAGGCGCTGCGTATCAAGGCGCAGGTTGTGGTCGCTGTTTGTGTCGGGTTCTGGGAAAAGTTCATAATATAACTTTTTTGCTTCTGCCTGCAAATCTGCGTCTTCGCTACTCAATAATATACTCATAATAGCATTACGTATTCCCAATTTATATGTTGTGTTTTGGTTGAACATTTTCTTTAGATAATCTAAAGAAGGGCCATTGGGAAAATCAAGATATATCTTAATGGCATCAATGTAGTAATCTCTCATATCTATCTCTACCTCTACTCTTATATCTTTAGTAATCATTTCACTAAAAGAATCAAATACACTCTTAGCCAGCTTAATTAATTCTTCGTCCGATGAATGCATAGCTTGCAAAAGATGTTGATGAAATATTTTAAATCTTTTGACCTGCCATAAATATGAGTATATTTGCACAAGAAGATCTTCTTTGGGCTCTAATAACCTCTTTAATAAAAATTTTGAGCCTTCGTCATTAGCCGTCCCCAAATACGTGTCCATGGCGCCTTGCCAATTCCGGCCTCTTTTTAAATCTGTATCTATGATTTTGTTGGTATCTTCTACAAATTCCTCCCACAGTTTTTGGGCGCATTCCTTTAATTCGAGGTCGGAAGAAGTTGTGGCTTGCCTGATTTTATCACGTAGCTTCTCTCCCAGGCCTAATTCAAAAGACAATACATAGTCTATCTGATAGCTTATCTCTTTGTCTCTGCTCATTGCTTGAATCAATATCTTTAATAATTTCTCGTTATCTAATATGACCTCTACCCCTTCAGTAAATCTGTTATTAACAATATTAAGAATGGAGCCTATTTTTTTATTATCCGGGGGATTATTATTAACCAGGCCTTCCAGCGTTGACAAACCAACAGCTATTTGCCGCACTCCCAGCGATACATCATCACTATCAACTTTCTCTGCTATTTGTTTTAAAAGTCCCCCGGCATATTCTTTATCTCCCGCAGTTTTCCCAATAGCAATATCAAAGAGCTTGCGAATAACTTTTTCTAAGGTTCTGCTGTCAAAGAATTGACTACCCCTTAACACCCCCACCAAGAATATCAATGCGCTGATACCAACCCCACTCATTGGTACAAACCAGTTTAAAAACCCCTGAGGCAATCCAGCAAGGACAGGCATGTCATTTTTAAAAACACCTAACAATAACGAAACTACAATCCCCAGCCCGAATAATACTAAGAGCATATTTAATAAAGCTATGCCTTTGATAAAGCCGGGATTGTCTTTTCTATGCTCCTCGGATTGCAGCGCTCTTTTTTCAAGCCGGCTGCCAAATACAAGCTCGTTAATAAAGGCTACGGTCAATTTCCAATTCTTAGCCCGGTCAAAACATATCTCTCTGCCGCGGATATTGATTGTATAATCTGTTATGCCAAAATATTTAAGCGCTCCCCTAAGCTGGCGCACGCGACCTAGGCAATCCCTCGGCCCTTCGTCTCTTCCGTCACTGCCTAAGTCAAACATAAGACTCTCTATGCCATTTTTCTTGAAATTTTTATTTTGATAGTAAAGCTGAGTGGCTGAGGCATGCACCCCGGCTTCTTGCAATAAGCCTACCATGTGGGCATAGCCTTGTTTCTTAGCCAAGGCAAGATAATTTTTTAAGGCCGGATTTCCCCAGATTTCCCCGCTAATAAATTGCTCATCCAAGACGACAATGGACTGCTTGACAATGCGGCCTGCGCCTATAGTCCAGGTATTATATTCAGTGGAGCCCATTTGCGCCGGGTCAAGGCAAAGGACATTAACTTCATTATCCAGCGTCTTGACGACAAAATCTTTGTCATTTAAGAACGGGCTCTCCCGAAGCTCTTTTATACCTGCCTGATAATCGTAGGCTTTAGTTGCCTCAGGGATGTTACGGTAATCATAATAAATAATCTTTATGGGGAGCTTAAGACTTTCAGCAGCCTGGGCCACCCCTTTTAACATCGTCTCCCTGTTCTTTATCTCCTCGGGCCTAAAATCTTCCTGTCTGCCGCCTCTTAATCCGGCATACCAACCTGCGGCCTTAAGGATAGCGTAGTTATCTTGGTCATATAATCCTTTAATCGTAGGTATGATGCCCTGCTTGATTGCCGGGCCAAAGGCATTTTTTGGATCAGCAAAATCAGTGTGGCCAAAGCCGTCTAAGAGGACCTCCCAGACAATCCTCTCTTTAGCGCCCACATAATCATCCGGTAGGAGGCTCTTGCCGGTCATCTCCTCGGGCTTGGCTATCCCTAAAATGTGCAAGACAGTTACGGCAATGTCTGCCTGGGTATCTTCTCGGTTACCTTTATGCCTGACTAATTTGACCTGTTTATTCTTAAAATCAATAATAAATATCGGCACATTATTAAAGCTATGGCCTGGCTGGCTGGTATCGTCTACAGAGCCGTGGTCGCCGTAGAGAATGAGCACCCCTTCTTTTTGCTCTACTGCCTCTAGTATCATCTTTACGCAGGTATCGCCGACCTTCAGGCACTCCATTATACAGGCCCAGCCGTCTCCTTCTTTGATTTCAAATGTGCCGTCGGGCCTTTCTACAAAGAGTTTGGTGATCTTCTTTATGTCCTCTTTGGCTACGTGGCCGATTAAATCCAGCGCGGATAAATTGGTAAAACCGTGCGTCCCGGGCCGGGCAGTCTGAATCTTTCTTATATTTGCCCTGGCTAAAACGAACATGCTTAATGCCGGATACATGCGGTAGTCTCTATTTTGTATTTGTTTTAACTCTTCAGTTTGAGGCAGCGGGCCATAAAACCAAGCCACATATTTATCTTTATCCAATTGCTTATATTCATCAGGCTTGTATTTTCCTATCTGCTCAAGGTTCATCAGTACCGGCATGGAGATGGAAGCATATTCTATATCCTCATTTTTAAAGAGTTCTTCTCTACCGCCTTTAACCACAGCCCTAAAAACGCTCTTTTCCGCATCAAACAAATATACGGTATGAATACCTTCCCGGCTTAAGACTTGCGCTAAACTATTTTCTACTATGGTATCAGCTAAAATAGCCCTCTCTTGCGCCAGCTCAGGGACATACTGGACCGTGCCGGTGATACTTATATCTTTTGCCTGAGGCGTAACTTTGAAGGCATTAAAATTAGGGTCAACTATAGCGGAGACCCATTGTATCTGCCTGTCTTTTCTAAAATTAATATTTAATACCGCCCCCCCCTTATCTAATCTTGACTTAGGCATGCCGTCTTGGCCGATAGTAATAATAGAGATCATTGCCTGGTCATTCTGACCCTGGGCATATCTTGCCTGAAGGGCGCTCTCTACACCATCCGCATCCCAGACGTAAATTGTCTCATCTAGCTTAGAGTAAATAGGCAGGCGGAATCTTCTTGCCAGCTCAAATAAGGCCGGGGCCTCTCTCCTTAAGTCCAGAGGATAATTGCTCTTACCCTGCTCGTTCCTAAACTGTAACTCTTGGTCTGCAATCTCTTCTCTCACCCTCTTAGCCCAACCATAATCTTTATACGGGCCATTTGGGTCTAAGGCCAGCCCGCCCTGATAAGGAAGCTTTACATTTTTGTAAGGGCCTTGGTTATAGAGTTCATCAGCCTGGTTAGTAGCGGCAATCAGGCCTCCCCGGCCAGCGCCCCAGAGAGTCCATTTGCCTCCAAAAGCGCCCATACCCATAGCTGTCTGCGCGGTGTAGGTCTCCAGTTCAGGCCGGGTGCTGCGGTGAGAAAAGACCACGACATTACCCAGTTTATGGCTGGTGGCTACAGCCAGAATCATGGCCAATTCTTCTGCGGATTGATTGGGTTTTTGTAGATGGGCATTAATCACGTCTTTGAATTTTAAGATTAAGTCTGCGCGGGAGACGACATTATCATCGCCTATCTGGATCATGGAAGGCATAATCGCCTTGCCGGAGAGCCAGTGTTCTAATTTAGATTCATCAGCCCAGTCCTCTACAGAGATAAAAGGATAGCGCTTAAAGAGTTTTAATTTATACTGGGTGAACTCTTCATTGGTCACTAAGCCGCTCTCATTGCCGGCAGAAGATGGGCCAATATAATATTTATCAATCTTGGAGATATACATCTCAGAGGAGGCAATATCCAAGGCATACCGGACATACTTGGCATCAGCCCCTAATGCCTTACGTGCCTCATCCAGGATATCCAGGATTAACTCTAAGGTAATCAGCCGGCCATCCTGGGTATAGGTCTGCTCAGTAGTGCAGCCGGATTCAGCGCCATACTTATACTTAATCTCAATCCCTTTTTTCTTTAAGAGGGCTTGGAATTTCTCGGTAAGCCGGATAGCGATCTCTCTTGCCTCTTGCCAGGTAGGAGTAAAGGCCATAACCTGCACTTCCTGCGGCGGGATCATGGCTAAATTTATGTTTTTATCCGGGAATTCTGAGGCATCCTTGATAATGCCCTGCTCCACTAACTCCTTTAATGGCCTGGCTACGCCATGCTTACCCCCTTCCCAGACCACAGAGTAGTTTACGGGGATAGTCATGGGACGAAGCTCTTTAGAATAGCCTTTAGTTAAACAGAACTTGTTATAACGGTAGTTGGTGATAATCTCTAAAGGTACGCCTAATCTTTCGGCAAAGGCAATTGAGCAAATCATGGAGATGCCTACTGATAGCTCAGCGCCAATATAAGAGAAGCGGGGTTTATCTTTGTTTTCGGCTTGGGTCCGGAATTGCTCATCTAAGTCAATGATCTTATCGGTGATCTCATCAGGCTGGCTGACGTTTAGCCCGATAAAATGCTTTCTGACATTTTTATTGAAGAATTCAATTGCCTGATCAATGCTGGGGTGGGTTTCAGGTTCGGATTTTCCTTTGGATATCCCTCCCATTACCCCTGCCTGCTCTAAGACTACGCCATTCTCTAAAACCATCCCAAATGAGATAGCCGGAGTAGGGGCCATGCCGTGTTTTTGCACTTTAAAGACGTAGATATCTTTAATCTTAAAACCAGCCGGGGCATACTTATCTGCCCAAGCAACCCTCTGGAATAAAGGCCTTAAGCCTTCCTGCAGAGGATGTGGGCCAAATTTGGAGGAAGAGCGCCTGGTTATATTCTCGATGTCTATCTTCGCATAAATAGCATATATCATTAACCCTATTCCGGCAACGAGCGCCGCGAGTGAAATTAGGTCTGTAAATAATCCGGCGCGATAGATTTGCAGCGAATGCACCGGACCGATCCCAAGATAATCAAGAAGCGCTCCCGCGACAAAAGCTAAGCCGATGAACAGGCTACGAGCACCTCTTTGCGGCCCTGGCAAGCTTCTCGCCATTTCTTCGACCGCAAGATTTCGCAGTTTCAACAAGGCTTTAGTAAAAGCCGCTTGCTGACTGGTACTGTTGACGACAATTGTTATCTTTTCCAAATTCCTGGGTTTCTTATCCCTGATAAAGTTTCCAACAGGAGTAACCAACCAGTTGGCTGATGTTTCATCGTTGCTCAACTTGATAACCGGTATCGTAACTGATCTCAGCCTGTACTTTTCAGCCAGTTCCAGCGCACTCTTGATAGCCAACTGGAAGTTATTGATGCTGGGACCCGCGTATTTTGATTGGTGGGTTATGGTGTTTATTACATACTGCCAGCCGGGAGCAGTCTGCCATTTTGGCTCATTTTTGATGTTTCTGAGAAATATTTCAAAGGCTGATCCGACATTGACATCCTTCCTGGGGAATATAAAATCATGTGCCAGTTTTTGGTTGTGGTTGTAATAATCCGTATCAGCAACCGTTGCAACTATTTTCTCCGCGGTTCCAGTATCAGCCTTCATATCGGAGTTTAAGCAAACGATAACGGCGTCGGATTTTATTTTGCCTATGTCTTCTCTAACTATTGCAATTTCGAGATTACCTATTAAAATGCTTTTGACATTGCTGGGTATAGCAAAGTTTATAATCGGCTCACGGGCACCGGCGCTTGTTGCATTCTGGCCTCTTTGCGCCGGCGGCCGTCGGCCAAATACCGGTATTTTGTTTAAGATATTAAATAAAACAAGCCTTTCTTTTATGTTTGCGGACAGTAAATTTGCCGCATTTTTCACGTCTTCATTTTTGTCATTTGACAGCGCGTCCAATTCGTTCTGAAGGGTGGTAAAATGAATATTAAGGTCTTCATTTGCAGCAGCGGCTGCATGGTCAAGGTTTTCCCTGATTTGCTGGTTACTCAGGTAGGCAATTTCAATGTTACCCAGAAGAAATGCCATTGATAGCTTGACTATGCTATCAGTTTGTACTTCAGAGCCTCTACGTAAAAGCCATGACAAGGACCATATTACCTTTAATGTCAATTCCAGATTCGAGGTAATCTCTCCTTTCGACCATAAAGCCGATGGTATTTCCATTCGAATCTGGGCAGAAGGATTGGTGCGCAGCTGAAACAACAACGCATCAAGTAATTTAGGGTCTATATCCTTTAATGTTATTTGCTTTAGATCTTCTGTATTAAAAGAACCTGACAATATTTTTTCCCTGGCAAGTTGTGCTGATGTTTGCCTGCTTTCATCCGGCACTACTGCGGCTGGTTTTTGCGACAAGGATTCATTAGCTTTATTTTTCTGGTTATTCTTTTGAGAAAGGGGAATTTGTTGCCTATATTTTGGCTTCTCCTTTGACAGCAATTCATTCAGGAATGTCATATATTGTTCGTGATTGTCTTCTAGAGCGATGATAATTCTTTTCAAATTCCTGGGCTTAGAGTCTCTTGCAAATTCTTCAATTGCAGAAAGCATCCATTTTGCTGATGTCTTGTCATTAATTGCCTTAAAGATCGTAATTGTAACCGAGCTAGCCTTATTTGTTTCAGCTAACAACAATGCATTATTTATTGCTAATTTGAATTCCTTTTCATTCGGAGTCTTCGACTCTGGCGAATGGGTAATTACGCTTATCGCATATTTCCATCCGGGCGCTTTATTCAATCGCGCATCATCAATCATTGATCCAAGGAGTACCGCTAAAGCATGCCCTGGGTTCAAAGAACCTTTTGTCGGGAAAATGAGATCCTTTGTCAATGATAAATTACTTTTTCTCGGGAAAAACAATTTGCTGGCAATAATCCTTATTGCTTTGTCAGCAAATCCGGTTTGATCGGTCATGTTTGAATCAAGACCAATGATAATAGCATCAGAAGGAATTTCACCCAGGTCTGCTTTAGTTATTCCTACGGTCATATTCCAGATATCAGCCGTATCTATGCCATATCCTGCCTTGAAGCTGAAGCTAAATTCTTTTGATTCTCGAAGCTCCAGCGTATCACCCGGATCGATATTGACAAATTCTGCCCAGGCAATTTCAGCCCCTTTCTTTATTGGGCCTTCTTCTTTCAAAAGTGCACCCAGCTCCCTTTCTACGCTTGCATAACAATTGCCCACAAATGCCTTATTTTTGTTTAGTTTGGGATTTCTTATAAACTGAGGGAGCATATGAACCAGGGTTTTAACAATCGCAAGGCGGACATTTTTGTCCTCCTCAAAACCTTTTCCCATTTCTTGAATTCTGTTATTCAAATCCTGAATTGCAACATTTGCAAGCATTGCATTATCGGTTATCTTTCCGTCAAACCAGAGTTTTTCTGCTATTGCTGCCCTGACGTCCGCCGACTGATCAGTAAGAAGCCCAAGGAGCAAACCTTTTATGGTGATTCGTTCAACATCTTCAAAAGTAATATATTTCAAATCTTGCAATCGCAGAGTCCCTATTCGCATCCTTATCAGTGCTTCATTCTTTCCCGCTTGAAAGGACGCCGGACTTTCTTTTCCTGACATCGCCATCCCGAGAAGAACAAGAGGCGGGAGCAAGAGGCCCGCAAGCCCAAGCCGGGAAAGATCAGGCAGTATCCCTGCCTGGACAAGCCGCACACTATCGATTGCCTGACCGAAGCCTGAACCTAAAATGTATTGTGCTAATACCATTGACAGGATGATAGTCACTGCCGCTAAGGGGCCCATCAGTCCTGTCATGGTCGGCAGGTTAGTTGCGGGTGGAAGCAATTTTCTTTGGTCTAATGATTTAATTGTTTCATCAATTGGATTTTGAACGTCAGAAAAATCTCTTAGATGATTTATATTCTTTTCCAGATCATCAATAAGTTTTTCAGCGGCAGATAAGTCATTGATCTTTTGGGATACATCTTCCTTTTCTATGATGCCAGCCGATTGATCCTGGGAATGTGTCAGTTCTTCCTTCTTTACGGCAACTGCTTTCCTGAGTTCATCCAGTAACTCCAACTTATCGGCCTTTGCCTCGCGGTCAGTAAAATCCAGGTTAAAGGCAACATACCGGTTAAAATAATCCAGGATGCCCACCATTACTATCGGATGATCGATTAGCGGCAGGAGGTTGTCGATATTGCTGATAATATCTACATTAGGAGCAAACCTTGTTGTATCCCTGTCTTTTCCCAGTTTCCGCGCCTTTTCTTCAAGGGTAATAATCTTTCTGAAGATTCCTTCAATGGCCCTCAGAGCTTTTTCCAGGTTGTGCAGAGCCATTGCCGTAATGAACGTTTCACTTAATTGCCGCGTGAGATCTGCCAGATGTTCAGATAAAACAAAATTATCGTCCGCCCCGGCACTCGCCAGTATATTAATTGACCGATCCAGATCGTCGAGTTTTGAAAGTATATCCTGCCTGTTATCGTTTGAGTAATCAATAATTTTTCCCGCGGCTTCTTCTTTGGATGATGCATAGGGGCTAATACGGAAACGTTCTTTCAGCGAACTGATGACATTGAACATTCTACCTATCAAGATCTTCGGAAGATCATTTTTGATGCCGGTTTCAATGGTGGAAGGCTGCTCAACCTTCAGATTTTCAGCTAATTCCTTTAGTTTGTAAAGTTCAACCAGCGCCTGTTCAAGATCTTTTTTCATACCGATGGGCATATCCTGATCTTGAATTGTCAAAGCCCGGTTTTCTTTGTTAGCCACCGTTTGCAGTTTTTGCTTAATTTCCTGTTCCAGTTTTGCCAAAAGAGCCAGGATAGATTTCCCGGTGCTTGCCTTGTTCGTAGAACCTTTCCAGGAATCGATAAGGAAATAAAGATATCTCAGTTCATGGATAAGCATGACAGGATATTCAACATCGATAAATGATTCTACCAGTTGAGCAATTGCCTGTTCAGATTCGTATTCGATCATATCTTCTTCGATTCTGCCGCGGCCAGTAAGTAAAATAGGCGCCTCCAGCATGCATTTGTACTTAAGCAGTTCGACCTTGTCCTGAATATCTAAGAGCTTTCTCATTATCTTCTGCAGGACCGTAAGGTCTTCAGCACTCTGTCCATTGCTCAGGGCTACCCTGAAGTTTCCAAAAGTGTCCATTTGCAAGGCGCGAATATCAACGATAACTATGTTATGAATATTAATTGGTACTGAGTGCGTTCCGCTACCCATGCCGCCAATCATAATAATATTCAATTTCACAAGGTTGTCGATGAAGCTGTCCAGCTTCTCCAGTAATTCAAGTTCCTGTTTTTCATCGATATTCTTAAGGTGTTTGCTAATGAGCTGCCAGATGAACGCGGATATTGAAGAATTTATCTGTGCGCCGATATTAATGGATCGAAAATCTTCTTTGAGAATAAAATTCCTTGATTTTATTATCCCCAGCAACATAAGCAGGGGCGCTATGACGGCGATTTCTTTCTCGTAGCCCGGCAGGAAAACGGCGGCGAGTGTGGCGCCAACCGCAGCCAGTGCGATCGCAATAATAATTTTAGGTGACGTACCTGCTAAAGAGCCTCGCTGGTCTTCGGATCTCTTCTTAGGCGCGCCGTCTTCAGCATAAGATAAAGCTGTAGCATTTACGGATCCTGCATTATTTTTTAAAAATCTGTCAAGATATTCCACAGCGAAAGTAAAACCGTCCCTATTTGCTTCTTGCTTTTCTGGGCTTAACGTATTAAATTCACTTGAAAGCTCCTTGTTTGCTAAAGCGGGCGTATCTTTAAAGGAAGAGGTTTTATATTGAACAAGGAGATTATAAATACCGACTGCTCCGAATGGGCTTTGTATATCATAGCCGGACTTTAGTTCTGCGCATAGTTTTTCAAAATATCCTAAAGCATACTCATAATCCACTTTACACATAGAGCGGGATTCTGCGAAATGCAAATTATTAAATCTTACTTGGATATTATTAACTATATGAGTGGCCATCCGGTTTAAGTCCCAGCCACGGTCATAATAAATCATCAGATATCTCCAGATACCTATTACGCCGAAAGCATCAATTTCGTCAACATCAAATAAAATCTTAGCCTCTGGCGTTTGCCTCTTTGCCTCGTAAGCATCGTGCAGCCTAATTGCTTCTAAGACAGCGAGTATCTTTTCCTCGGGGAACCCGATTTTTCTTAAGATTGGCTCAGCCTTTTGCGCGCTGATTTCTCCATGTTGTGGCTCATCGCTATAAGCTGTGGCTATATCATGTAAGAATACCGCCGCAATTAAAACTTCAATATCCACATTTAATCTGAGCCGCTCAATCAGAATCTTGGCTTTCTCCCACATCCGCGAAGAATGTGACAGACCGTGATGTGATGCCCTCTCAGGCCTTTCGGCAGCAAAAACCGATTCTAATTCAAAACTTAATTTATTAAGCCATTTATTCTCAACATCCACCATGACATTCTCTGCCCCTAACCAGGCATTAGGAGTATTGCGTAAATCCCAAAGGGTCAATTTATTCTTGTAGTCTGGTTTTTCATTTATGTGATAGACGTTAACTAGCTCTCCCTTGGCTTTCTTAAATAGGCAGATATCCGTCCCGCTATCTTCTGCGAATATGCCTCCTTCACGTAGGGCTGCCTTGACCTTCTCTAACTCTTGCGGCGCGGGCGAGGCTGGCATAAATACAAAATCAAATTCGCCTTTAGCAGCCTGCGTCACAAAACTAATCTTACTTTTCGCTAACATCGCGGGTATTCTACTCTCTAACCCCTGATAAATACCTTGTATCTGCTGGGGTAAATCCCAAAGGTCTGCTGCTCTAATCTGGTTAATAAATTCGCTGAGGCACTCTTCTCCTTTTAATCCTAAGTAGCGGTATTCAGACAATAGCGATATTTCCTCAATACCCTTACCTAATTTACTTTGTAAAATACTTGAGATATAAATCGGCGCATAAGGCGTATCCGAAGCAATAATCATAATTTTCTTTAAGGATGGGCCGGCAACAAGCCTATCTATACTGCTGAATTTCGCGCTAAGGTCTATTATCATACTCCGCATTAACCCATGGCCTATAAAACTTCTGTCTTTAAAATGTTTATGCGCCGGATACCCATAGGCAACCATATCCCTACGCTCCCTGAATTCTTTTTCTGCTTGCACGCATTTGCCTTCATCAATAACTCCCGAGAGGTGTTCCATTTCGTGCACTATGGTCGAAGCAGGATCAGGGTCATCATCGGCTATAGGCATATATTTATTGCCCTGGTAGGTTATCGTATTCCCAAAAAAGGTTTTTGCCTCTCCTCTCATAAGCCTTCCTGCATTAACAAGCATTTCAAATAACTGGGCCTGCTCGCCTTTCAGAATAAAATGCCTTAAAGCAGCTATTACATAAGGCTCATCCATACCCGCCGCCTGCCATCCCTTGAGTTCTGATTTTAGTATCTTTCTTATCTCTCTGTTTACTTGGTTTTTGGTAAACCCGGGCTTACGTTTGGCGTGAAAAATAAGAGATGTTCCGCCATTGTCGAAAGAGGCTGCAATTAACTGAGGAGATGCCAGCCTGCTTCTGCAAGAAGGGCAGAATTCTAAGCCTGTTTTATCTAAGGCCTCTACCGTCTCGGAGAATTGCATTACGCATCCGGGGTTATCGCAATGCCTAAGGCCGAATGCATGCCCTAATTCGTGCAGGGCATTCTTTAGGATACGCTCCCCGTAAAGCTTTTCATCGGGTGAATACGGGCGGTTTACGGACATAACTGTAACTTTGTCTTCGGGCCAGCTGCGGCCAAAAAGATACCGGCGTAACTCGCCATCGCGATAACCCGTAATATCTGCGTCTGTAATTAAGAAGATTATCTCTTCCCCGGATGCGGATTTAATTTTTTGTGCTAATCCATATAAGTCATCCACAAGGTATTGATTTTTCCTAATTGCCTTTAAATTGAATTTTCGTAAGAAGAGGCCTTCGGGAGAAATAATTTTAAGAGGCAAGGCTTTTTCTATCTGAACAGGTATACTATGGGCCGGAGATAAAATACTATTTTCATGCAGGAAGATGAATTTAATTGTCTGAGGTGGTGAATAAGAAAGGCTCTTGTTGAGAAACGGAACCCTCACTTTTTCAGGTATTTTTGGAGTAGCTGGTTCCTTTTGAGGTTGAGGCAGGGGCTGAGGCTTAGGCCGAGGGGCAACTCTCTCGGGTACCTCTGCAGGCTCTCTTCTGGGAGTAGTTTCCTTTCTAGTATTATACGGGGCAATTTCAGGAGAGCCGCCGTTATCCCAAGAGAGTTTCTCTTCCGGAACAAAAGATTCAATCCATGCAGGCGCAACAGAGAGCATATTTTCGTTAAATCTCCCTCGTGCGATTAAAGACTTCATTGCCTTAGCGTATCTGGCGCTCTGTTCAGGATAAGCTAAATCCAGGAAGGGGTCTCTCTCCGGGCTTAAACTGGCGGGATAACTAGAGAGGCTTCTCTTTACTTCCAAGATATCCTTAATCTCAAGGGCCTTATTAAAGAGGAGCTGGCGGGCCTCCCGGATAAATTTATCGCCTATAGGCAGCTCGCCCTCTTCTGCTTCCCGGTGTAAGAAGACTGCCTCAGGGGCTCTTAAGTAAGGTAAGAGGATATTCCAGGAGGTATCCTTCTGGTGTAAGTCCACTAACCATATCTTATCCGGCCAGAGGCACTCTTCTAACAGGTATTTTAATAAGGCCTGCACCCTCTCCTTGTGTTCTTCTTCTTGGTCTTCTATCTCTCTGATCGAATCAGGGCTAACCAAAGAATCGTATCTTCTCAAGAGCTTCACCAGAGCCGCTTCAAAGCCTTCGTATGCCTCAATAATGGCGAGGTGTTGGGGAGGTATCCCGGGAAACCCTTTATCCATTAACCGGGCATAGCTCCTGTGAGCAACAGTAAGCAGAAGCCCTAAGTTAAGGTACTGGATAAAGGAAATAAAATAGGCCAGGTTTTCTTTGGTTATATCTTTGGATATTTGCAAGATATAGTCAATGCGGTGCTCCTGAACGTTAATCTCGTTTACCGGACTTACATTTTTGCCTCTAATAATAAGGCCACAGGCTGCATCGGGATCTCTTGGGGTAACGCTCTTTAATGCCCGGAAATTCTTATTCTTAAGGTTAGTAGAGGCAATGAATAAAGCGAGAGCAATAAACTTAGCCCGGTGTTTGTAGATGCCTTCTCCTGTATCAAAACCTACGGACACCTGCAGTTCGCCTCTTTTGCTTATCTTTGCTTTTATCTGACCGGCTAATTCTTGGGCAGATATGGTAGGATTAAAAATAAACCTGTCCGGGTCTTCGCCGGCATACAATTTGCCTCCTAAGGTAACATGGGATAAAAGATTATTTATAGAGGATACGCTATAAGTAACCCCTCTAAAAAGGCCCATTTTTATTAAGGCGTCAGCGGCCCTTGAGCGGACATCGCTATCAATATGGCTATCTTCTGCTATCTTAAGCAAAGTGGAGGACGCGGTTTTAACTGGTAGTCCGATTTTTAGCAGGGCCTCAGCAGCTTTAGAAGAGACATTGCTGTCACTATCTTCTAATGCCTTAATCAGGTAAGGGAGAGCGGGTGCGGCTATTGGTAGGCCGATTTCTCCCAAGGCTTTGGCTGCTTGGCCGCGGCTATTGCTGTCTTTACTTCTATCTTCTAAAATCCCGATTAAAGCAAGCACAGCCGGCAGCCCGATTTTTCCTAAGGCTTTGACTACTCTATAGTAAACATCGCTATGGCTATCTCCTAATAACTTAATCAGATGAAGGATTGCTGGCGCGGCCGCAGGCCCGATTTCCCCTAAGGCCTCGGCTGCGTAGGAACGGGTATATGGGTCAATATCGCCTAAATCCAGAATGTATCTTTTTATCTTTAATTCTACGGTTAAGGCATTGAGTTTTTCTAAGGCTGTGCAGGCCTTGGCGCGGACATCGCTGTTACTATCTTCTACGGCTTCCGTCAAGGCATCGATAACAGGCATAGAGGCTATGCCGATTTCTCCTAAGGCTTGGGCTGCGTAGGAACGGATAGCCCAGTAAATATTTTTTGCTTTTAATAACTTAACCAGCCGGCGGACAGCAGATGCAGCCGCAGGCCCGATTTTTCCTAAGGCTTCGGCTGCTTTGTAATAGACATTCGCGTCACTATCTTTTAATGCCTTCTTCAGGTAGTGGACAGCAGGCGGGCCCATATACCCTATGGCTTCAACTGCCCGGGCACGGACATTGCTGTTAAGATTTTTATCTTCTAATACCTCAACTAAAGCGAAGAGAGCCGGGAGTCCGATTTCTCCTAAAGCTTGGGCTGAACCGGAGATATTATCGCGTAAATCCAAAATGTATCTTTTTATCTTTAATTCTACGGTTAAGGCATTGAGTTTTTCTAAGGCTGTGCAGGCCTTGGCGCGGACATCGCTGTTACTATCTTCTACGGCTTCCGTCAAGGCATCGATAACAGGCATAGAGGCTATGCCGATTTCTCCTAAAGCTTGGGCTGCGTAGGAACGCAGATACCAACTATACTCCTTCTCTTTTGCTTTTAAGGCCTCAATCAACGCAGAAACAGCTGGTGCAGCCGCAGGCCCGATTTTTCCTAAGGCTTCGGCTGCTTTGTAACAGACATAAATATCACTATCTTTTAGCGCCTTCATCAGGTAGAGGAGAACGGCAGGCAGGCCCATATCACCCATAGCTTCAGCTGCTTGGGCACGGACACTGCTGTCATTATCGCTTAAATCTACAATGTATCTTTTCATCTTTAATTCTACGGTTAAGGCATGGAGTTTTTCTAAGACGTCGGCTGCGTCAGAGCGGACATCGCTGTGGCTGTCTTCTAATGCCTCAATCAGGTAAAGGATAGCCGGTGAGCCAATCTTTTCTAAGGCCTCTTTTACATATAAGCGGATGTGAAAGTTATTCTCATGATACCAGTCAGTATCTCTTAATATCTTAATCAGGTAAGGAACAGCTATGCTTCCCATCTCCACCAGGGCTCTTAATGCCCCGGAGTGGACGGCCTCATCAATAGAGCATAAATCTATGGCATATTTTTTTACCTTTGACTCTAAACTTAAGGGTCCGGGGTTTTCTAAGGTTTCGGCTGTTTTATTAACGCCTCCACCATTGTCAAAGAACGGCCCTTGAGCCGAAATAACTGCCGCACCGCCTAAATGCCCCCCACCAGCCACGGAAGGTTGAGCATCCTGCACTTTTAAAGGTGCGAGGCGATGCGGCAGTCCATTTTTTCTGGCAACTATCAGATAAAGTTCCTCTCGGCCGTATAGTTCAATTATTTGGCCTGCGGTTGCTGCTAACGGATAGCTGGCGGGTATATCCCTGCCAAAATATTGCGCTGTTATCTCAAATCCTAAATCTATGAATATGGACCTTACATAATCAAACCTGTATTCGCGCCCATTACTCAAAAAGAAGGACAGTCCCACACTCTCTAAAACCCTTTCTGTTTCGGTAAGTAACTGACGGGCATCCATATAACCCGGATTAGGATGATTTAGGAAGACAATACTAAAACTGTTTTCCTCCAACTCTCTAAATGCTGCTGGATTCTTCTTTTTATACGCGTAAAGCACACCCGCGGCGGTTTCAAAGAGAATATCGCCTCCTGTTTTAAGAAAAGGCAATAGCGCCGGATAAATCCTCTCATCATTAAACCTCTCCAGCAACAAAATTGCCTCTTTTCTAACCAACAGGCAACTGCTATGATTTAATACATCTATGATTAATTCAACCGCCTCGGCGCTGCCAATCCCTGCCGTAAGCTCAATTAATATCTGGCATAAAGGCGAGGCCGTGAACCCATCGCTTAATACTGCTCTAAAAACAGATAATGTAATTTGAGGGTCTAACTTAGCTAATCCCTCTGCTGCTTCTTTTCGCGCTCTAAATGTGGCTTCTTTGTTTAACAGGGTGTTTGCCAGTATTACGGCCAGCTCTTCTCCTGCGCGGCCTTCAGGCGCTGCCTGGATAAGGCGGCTCTGCCCTGAAATTATCTCTAAAAGTCCGCCTTGATAATCCGGGCTTATGACTTTTAGCCTCTTCTCTAATTCTTCTAACTTAATAAGTATATCTTCTACATCTTGATTGTGTTCTTGATCTGATGTAAAAGGCCTATAGATATGCCTTGCTTCGTGGGATAAAATCCGGATAAGTAAATCTATTTCTTTGTGGTATAGGAGGAGTTCTACTAAATAAGAAGGCAGGAGGATGATTTTATTTCCTTCATATTCATAGACACAAGCTACGAGAAATTTCTCGGGGGATTTATACCAGAGGCAATAAGGCGGGGAACGGGATTTGATTTCTGATTTCGGCTGCTCAACCAATCTAAATTCTGCCCTCTCCAGCAATCTCGCCGAGCCCTCCTCTCTTCGCTTGCGCAAATCTTGCGCATACTGACAAAAAACTTCTTTCATTCTCTGGCTCGGTTCCTCTACTCTTCCTTGCGCAAAAGCTAACTCTATTGCCTGCCTGATAGGAATTTCATCCTTTGGAGTCAGTCCTTTGGAGAGGTTTTTATTAGTTTTAGTTTGACCACCCTCTTCCTTATTCCGCTTCGGAACTTCAACAGGCAGAGCTGATAATATTCCTCTATCTACCATAGCTGTCTTGACCATTGCCCTGGCTATCTTTAAAGCATCCTGGAAATCTTTTTCATTCTTGTCAATAAGGGGAACCATCTGGCCGGTCCAGAGCAGGACATCAGTATGATGGTCTAAATTAGCTAAGGCAAAGTTCATCAGTAAAAGGTCATCATTAAAACTTACAAATTCAATCAGCCTGCTTTTAGTAAAGTAATCCGCTGCGCGGACGAAGTTATGGGTAGTGGCTATTTCCATACCTATATTAGAGGTAAGGCCGTAATATTTAAGGAACTCTAAGGCCAAATCCAGTTTCTCGGGGTCCTGGACATAATCCAGCTGGATGGCGATATCATTGCCTTCCTCGCGCTGCTCTTGAACCAACTCAAGGAAGATATTAAACAAATCACCATAGCCAAGAGAGATAGTCTTTAAGAGGCCCCTTAAGTCTATGGGCACGTTAAATACATTCAGCTCAAGTTCAGTCTCGCGCTTACCCCATTTAAGCGTCTCAAAAAACCAGACATCAGCTTTAGAGGTTTCAAATACCAAACGGGTATCTTTACCTAATGATTCTTTAGCGGCATTGCATTGTGCCAGGAATACTTTGGTTAATAATTCTCTTACGCTGGTTACCTGATAATCCTTGAGGCGCTCTTTTACATCAGCATAGACTTCCGGGAGCTTTTCTCGAGGAAGAGGTATTTTATGCTGCGAGAAGATAAGGTCAAGTTTGGTTACCTGAACACCGTCAGGCCGTGTTTCTATGAGGGGGTTGGGGATTTCGCCGGTATGATAAGCATAGAGCAGTAATGCCAAAGGATGCAGGCCTATTTCCCGGTATATCTCATCCATAGAGAAAGATTTCGTATTAATTGTGGCCGGTTCTGCGCTCCAATTTATAGTCGTGTAAGCTGTGTCGTCAACCAGAGGCGCAATATCAAAACTGATGCCCTCAACCTCACAGATCAGGCCGCGCTGGAAATCAAAAGCACATTCCCGGCCATCCTTTAATTTATTATTAAATAAATCCTCTTCTACGAGCATGGTGGGTATGCCTAACTGCCTCGCCTTGTAAAGGAGAGGGCTGTTGTCTTCTATCTGCCCTGTAATAACCATGCCGCTGGCATAGCCATCGCGGCGATTTAAGGCTTTAAGGAAGTCCGGATTATCGCTGTTAATGCCGCTGGCAACAATCATAATATCCCCTTCCACTACCCTGGAGATCTTACGCGTCTCTTTACGTTTTGCGCCATCTCTTAAGATAATATGCTCTTTAAATAAATCATTCAAATCCCTGATAAACACAACCCTTCTTACATCAGCGCCTTTATTAAACAAAGATATACCCTTGGCAATAACCTTTGCTCTCCTTATCACTGCCTCAGGGATAGACTGCCGGCTTAGTTGCATATCCGCGTATAATTTTACCAGCTTGGAATAGTTTTTCACGCTGCCGCCAACAGAATCAAGGCCGCTGGCTATGTCTGAACAGGCATCTAAGGCATCAGGGCTACCGCGGGTAATCAGGCTATTTTGCGCCTCACCGCAAAGGCCACTTTTAACGCCCATTTTGCTTGCTACGGCATTGCCATGTTTTACATTATCCACCAACCCTTTGTCGCCCTCATAAAAGGTGCGGATATCCTTTATTCTCTTTCCGCCAGGAAGGAACGCATCTATAGCTATGTAACGGACCTCATCCCTGCTGCCTTTAACAGACTGGGTCTGGTCATTTGTGCCGTGAGAGATGTAAACTTTTAGCTCTATTCCCCGTTTACGCATTTCTCTTTGGAAATCAAGCAGGGCCTGCATTAGCCGGTCAGCCAATATGGCATTAATCCCTAGTTCAAACATCGCCCCTACCTGCTTAGGCACTTCTTCTAATATCCCTTTATCGTAAAGATCAATTATTCTCCCCAGGGCCTTCTTAAAATCATCTATCTTGCGGTTAAATACAAACATAAAGCCAATATCTCCTACATTGCCTAATTTTTTAGCCTCTTTTATGGCATCAGAGACAGCCATAAGCTGAAGGTCCAGCGCCTCGATATTCTCATCCCTTACTTCAAGGCCGCTGCCGCGGTCACCAATCATAGAGGCTTCTTCATCGTTATAATAGAGCTCAGCGCCAATCTGGGTCTTATTAATTTCTCTTTTCTTAAAGTCTCTTTCCCTGACCTGAACTATCTGGCCCGGCCGGGTTACCGAAACCATCTGTAAGAAGTGGTAACTTAGGGACTTGCGCAAGAACTCAACCGGCGTAGCAAAGCCGGGTATTTTGTTTCTGATCTTCTCCTGGACATCCTTTCTGGCGCGCATCTTCTCAACATCATTTAGCTGCTGCTGGTTTAAATCAAGTTCCTTTAGCTCGCCTCTTTCTAAAGCCTGTAGCCTGCCATAGGCAAATGCTGCCCTGAAGTCAATACCTAAAAGCAATAATATCTCCTCAATCCTGTCCAAGCTGACCATATAGGCGCCTACCTTATCCTCGTGCATATAAGGATATCTTTCTTTGTTGACAACGACCTGGTACCTGGCAAGCTTTGCGGCCTTTTCTAATTCATTGGTGGCATTAGTAATCAATCCGATCTCTTTGCCGAAATTCCCCCAGCGGCTTACCTGATTCAGGATAGAGAACTCGGAAATACCTAACTTCCCTGAATAAACAAGGCCCTTGTTGCCGTCTACGGTCAAGGGCAGCCTTTCGCCATTCCTGATCCTATCTAATATCTTAGGATCGGCAAATTGTACCCCGCCTACTACACAATAACCAAACTGAGTGGCAATAATAATCGCGTGCGCTCCCGGGCCCCCCTGCAAGGTGACAGTAGCGCCGCCCTTGGTATCTACCAACTGCATAATATCATTAAAATTAGGGTTGGTCTCCGGCGCAACCAGAATAACATTATCAAAAGACTTGACTATCTCAAATTGCCGGTCTAAAAGCTGGCGGGATAATTTAGCTGTCTCTTCTTCCAGGGAGGCACTCTTTAAATCTCCCTTGGGTTTGCTGAAAAGATTCAACCTGATGATTAAAGAGAATAAATTCAGCCTGCCGTCAGCATCAGCCTCAAATTTATAGAGCTTTTCTATGCCCTGAATAATACGTTCTATACTAGTTTGTGTTATCGCAGCATCAACCAAGACTTTGCGGGTCAGCCTTTCTGTTTCACTTAAAGGCTCTCCTTTACTGATTATGCCGGCTGTATCCTTGGCTAATTCTCTTTGCAGCCCTTCAACATCAAAGTCCTGCTGGATCCCTGATTCAGCCAACTCCTGCAGCCTCCTTATACGATTAACTAAAGTTGAAAGCTCCTCTTTTGCATAAAGCCCCTTAACCGCCTTTTTCTCTTTAATCAAGGCGATCTGCTCTTCTTCAGAGAGAGAACCCTTATTTTGCGTTAGGTTCTTACTTAAAATCAGGAGCTCTTTTTCAGACAGTTGAGAGAAGCCTTCCGGGATTAAATCTTCAATCGCAGATTCGTCTTTACCTTCCTCCCAAATCTGGAGCAAAGCAGTTCTTATCCTTTCTGTGGAGATTTCTTCTACCCAAAAAGAGGTGCCCGCAGCAGCATTGAGCGTCTCAAAACCCCGGCCAACCAGCCGGCCTTCTGCCTGGGCCTCTTCAGCATCAGAAGCAACAACCTCGCGCATCACTAATTCCAGAATATCCGGGTCCTCAAAATCAAAACCGTTCCTTAAGGCAGAGTCTCTCTTCTGCACGATAGAATACTGCCTCTTGCCTCGCGCATCACGATAGAGGCAAGCCTCTAAATCTACAGGAATGGGTGTTTGGGGCCTATTCCTATTATGCACCTGGTACGTCCTGTAGGCCCTGAAGGCAAAGTCTTTTGCCTCTTCATCAGAGATGACGAATTTATTGCGCATCTCTTCCGGAGTAACCATATTGTATTCCTTTCCTAACTGGGCAGTAATCTCCTCGGTAATGCCATTTTTTATATCCTTCCAGGCCAGATACTTTTGCCCCGGTTCACCACGCTTAAGCATAGCTATCTTAGAACCGCAGGTCTTATTCAGGATAACCACAGCTTTTGTTTGAGGGTTAATGGCTATCTTGTAGTGGTCAGTGATAATGCGGCCCTGGACAATATTCTCCCCCCGGCCATAGGCTACATCAAAATCCACAATTGCCAGGCCATTGCTAAAACCAGTCCAACCGGTTATCTTGTTCACCGTAAAACCAACAAAGGATACTTCGCTGGAGCGCATCAACTGCACCTGTATACCGCCGCCGATCCTTACCGGATCCAGGCTCTCTGTCCTTATTTTTTCTAAGGAAGAAATCATCTGAACAAGAAAACGCCTCTCAGGATAACGTCCCTTGGCCAGTTCTAATAATGCCAATATGCGCCTTGAGGAAACATAACACATTTGTTTTCTTTCGCGTTTTATCGGCGAGATATTCTCTTTTAAATCCTTTAATATGGGCTCAATATCCCTGGTGATGCCCGCAACCTCAAATCGCTTAACCTCTTTATTCAGTTCTTCGATGGTCTCTATCAGATATTCTAAATCCTTAAGGGTCGTTTCATACATCAACCACCTGAAGACAGCTACCTTATCGCGGTACTGGAATGCCCGCTTATTGTAAGTGGAGCCGGCAACCTGCTTAAATACATTAATTGCATCTTCAATCCTGCCCAGCACCGGAATGCTATCGCCGATACCCGCAGAAGGTATGCCCGGCAAATCCTCTAAACCCTGCGAACTTCTGAAGATAAATTCAACAAGCTCGATCGGATCTAATCCCTCGGCAGCGGCAATGGCCTTTAATTCTTCCCACATAGCCTCTGCTGTGTCCTCGGAAAAATTAGCGTTGTTAACCATATCCTTCATCCGGCCCTCGGCAGTAGAGATATCCACGTCATACTGGGCATCTACGTCAAAAGCAATCTCGCGCATCGGCTTCAACAGCTGGTTATACAGCCAGAGGTATTTCTGCAGGACGCTGGTTGTCCCAAAGAAGGGCGGAACCTCCAAATTCCCAGTCATCATATCCAAAGAGTTAGAGATCTTGCCTCCTAAAAGGC
Organism: Candidatus Omnitrophota bacterium; assembly: GCA_028717245.1. NCBI lineage: Bacteria > Pseudomonadati > Candidatus Omnitrophota > Candidatus Omnitrophota bacterium. The sequence goes on along the minus strand of JAQUOD010000002.1, from coordinate 151,190 downwards.
TGATATCGCCTATCCACTGCTTTTCATTACGGTGCACAAATAAGGCGCCGGCACGCCTGGCAAAGAGGATAGCTAACTTATAGCAGGAGATAGCCTCTTCTTCCCGGCCTTGGTTATATACTTCATTACCTAAATCATCAAAATGTTTATATAGCTGCCTGGCACGATCAGCCTTAAGGCTTAATAATTCCGGGTCTTTATCCAAAGCCTGGTATACCTTGGGCAGATTCTGGATATCACTGCTATCTAAGGTTTGCTTTAGGCGCTGGATGAAGTTTTCTTCTTTTTCTTCTTTCTTAACTAAGGCTACTGCTTTATTATGGTCACCCAGGCAATACTCCAATACTTCGTGGTCGAGGGTTTTTTCGGAAAATTCTTTTAGGTAGGTTTCTTTGGTAAGGAGAAGGACGCACTCACCGTTAATATCGAGTGCCATGGCGCGGAAATTATCTTCTTCAGCAACAGCCAGGACTTCAATATGGCCAACGGCTAAAGGCGGGTCTCTGGCAGGAGCCTCTCTGGAGAGCCGCTCCTTGAAGGAATCGCGCCGTTCCTTTAAAGTCATATTTACCCAGGGCATTTCCACTATCTGCATTTTTCCTTCAGCAATGGCAATAGTTTTTTGGCGGATGTTTAATATCTGTTCTTTGGTAAAATCTCCCCGCTCGCCACGCTGGGGGGATTCGGACTCTCCTGTGCGGCTGGGGTTATCCTCCTCCTCTATCGCTGCCTGGGCTGCGGAGGCAAGGCCATGATTGTTTTCTTTAGCTAACTCCTCTGCCCTCGCCTTTACCAGTTGCCTTACGCTTTCTATCTTGCGAAGATTATCTATTAATTCTGGGCGTAAGTTAACTGCTCTTGCCAAACTGTCAATTGCCTCAGGATATCTACCTAATCCAAAGTAGATCCGACCGAGGTTGTTGTGGGCTGCAGCATAGTTAGGATTGAGCCTTAAGGCCGCTTGATGTTCTGCTATTGCCTCAGCATACTGGCCTAATATAAAATATGTGCCACCGAGGTTGTTGTGGGCTGCAGCATAGTTAGGATTGAGCCTTAAGGCCGCTTGATATTCTGCTATTGCCTCAGCATATCTGCCTAATTTAGCGTAGGTGTTACCGAGGTTGTTATACATAGCAGAAGTTAAGGCATAACCATCGGTTATCTGTATATAAGAATAGAAGAGGCTAAATAGTTCTTCTTCTGTTAATCTATCGTATCTAAAGATTCCTTGCTCTTTTTGCCTCTGAAGCTCAAGTAATCTTTCAGGAGTAATGCGGTATTCTGGTTTTAGAACCAGGTATTTGCCTTCTCCTTCTTCTTGATAATGTTCTAGAAGATCTATCTCTAAAATCAGCTTGAGACTAAAATCTACAAATAAAACCCTTCCACCAGAAAGAGGGATTAAGGTAAAAGCGTGCATAGGCGCAATAACGCCTTTTACCTCAAGACCCAATAAGGCTAAGATGATATAAGTTAGTTGGGAAACTGCAACACAGCTTACCAGAATCTTTTTTAATTCCCGTTTCTTCTCAATGGAGACAGCCTGGTCTATTACTTTAAAGACATCTTCCTTATTCAGGCTGGTCACCAGAAGCCTAATCAATGGGCTGGGAGAATTAACATTTATATGGCCTTTCTCAGTAATTAATGAGCATAATTTCCGGAGATTTTCCTTTAATAGTTCAGTATTCTCTAGCCTTAAACCTTGGCTCAAAGAAGGGCCTATTTCAGAGAGTAATTTCTTGAGTTCTTCTGATATGGCTGGTATGGCCCCTTCAGGATACCCTCGCTTGAGTACTGCCTGGGCTGCTAACAAATCCAGCGCCCTACGTATAGCCCGGTTAACTTTAAAATCATCCTCCCCTTCATTTAACGATAATAATCTCAGCAATAATCCATTATTAGAAGTTGAATTGATAATCTCTATCAATGATCCTTCAGCGGCTTGACGGGTTTGCGCATCTGAACCAACCGCTTTTGCCTGATTATAAAAATATGCCATCTGTTCTTCGTTAGCGCCTAACTTTACTAATAGGCCTTTTATGGCGTTGTAAGTAAGCTTATCTATGCTTTTTACATTTTTAATCTCGCAAAAATCCAACCACTCTTCTTTGGTAGCGCCTAATTTTTCTAAGGCGGAAACCATGGCATTATAGGTAAGCCAACCTAAATCCTTTACTTCTTCAATTAAACGCTTAATAAACTCTGAGGATTCGATTTCATTTTTATTTTCAACAACGAAGTCAGATAAGTCTGTGATGGCACCACGTACTACAAGCGGACTTTGGTCGGATAGCAATAACATTTCAGCCCAATGCAAGACCGTTTCCATAATGCGTTTCTTATATAAATTAAGGGTTTTGTGTTCTCTGGCGGAGGGGGCATTAAAATCCGACCACCATTTATCCGGGTAATTAAGAATGAAAATCGCCAGAATCGCAACTAATAAAACTAAACCAATTATGAAAAAGTAAGATTCGATATTTAAAATACTGCATGAATTTATGATAAATCCGGAAACCACCGGAATAAAAAGCAACAGGCAGCCGGCAATAAATGGATTCGAAAGCCCTTTCTTTTTTTCCGAAATAAAATCGCCTTCATTATTTTTGAAACTTAATAATGGCTCAAATATGGTGAGAAATAAGTTGGTAAGAAATATCCAGATAATAATTAAGGCAGGGGCATGGCATAATACTATGAGAGATATAGCGGCCAATACGATATTGGTAATCCAGCCTTCTAGTCTCAAGATGGGCAGGCCGGTTTTTAAGATAGGGATGCCTTCCAGTAGATGCCTTGGCCTGAATCCCTTTAATTCTTTCCTTTTAATAGCCCTGAGCAGATGCGCAATTTCATGGGGGACAATGGCAGGCGCGAAGAATACTTGCAAGAGTAGCCGTAAGGGAGTATATTTTATATCCTTAATGTACTTTGCCACGAGGGAGGGCTGAAGTGAATCATCCATAAAGCCAGCAGTACCCCCATTTCTTCTGCCTTCAATTGCCTCTAATATGTATCTAGCCCAATCTCTATAGCTAAACGGAATTTCTTTAATTTTATATTCAGCTACATTGTGAAGCATGCTTATAACTTCCTGAGGTACTAAATCAGGGCTTTTTTCATAAAGAATTATCCGGGTAATTTGTAATAGCAATCGTACGTTTTTAGGAGTAGGCTCACGACTCAGGCGGTAAATATACTCTTCGGGCTCAGGAAGCGCCATAATCCTTATTGCCTCTTTATAATACTCTAAGGCCACACTTATCGTCTCTTCAGGTAGAGAAAACAGGGTATCTAAATAGTTTATGCCCTTACTGGGTAACTTAGGGGTTAAGCTTAATTTCAAGGAATATTCCTCAGAAGCAAGGATTTCATAAAAATGTAGATAAGATAAAAACTCAAGGGGAATTACCACGTTAGTAGGCCGGATTAGATAAAGGTCATAACTTTTATACTCCGTAGCATATATGCCAAACCAAGGAGAATAATCCCTCCCCAAGACCTTATCGGGAATATCAATTTTCTTCCTTTGCATTCTACCCAGGCGATGGTGATAGAAATTCACATACTTATCTCCTCTTTCTTCGGTAATATAGCCGTAAACTTTTAATTTGAATGCTTCTCTATACGCTTCGTTATCGGTAAGTGCTACTATATCTCCGGGCCGTAAATCTTCATAAAACTCAACCATATTATCCGGCCTGTCATAAATCCTGATTTCATCTAAGGTTAACCTTCCTTCTGCAATGAGACTGGCACGGTCGTAGAGTTTGCGCGCTTCAAAAAGCAGTTCTGCCTCCAATTGTGCCTCTTGAAGGCTGATGAGGGTTAGCTTATATTTATCGACGAACTCCTTTAATTGATTAAGTTCATCCCGGCCTATGCGCTCTTCGTCTATTATAAGTATTATTTGGTTATAATCAAAAGGCACATCCTTACGAAAAATGATATTATTCCCTTTATTTTCTATTACCTCCCATATCTCTGGCCTTACAGCCGATTCAATATCTGAAGGCAAGGCCATAAGCACACAGACATATTCAGGGACAAACCTTCCTGTAGTAGCTATTGCGGGAAGATAATCATTACAGAAGACGCCTTTTGTGCCTACATCAAACCATTTAGAATCAATACTTCTACTTTCTAAATTTACTCTTAAACCACCTACCGGATTATTAGCATAATATACATAATAATATTTAGGTAGCGGGACAGTCTGGTCTATTTCTAATCTCGCTTTATATCCTTCGTATCTGGCAAATAATTTTTTATAAGCCTGTTTTTCCCGCACTGGAATAACCTGGTCAAAAGATATCTGCGGCTGCGCCTCTTGCAGGACATAATCAACGATGTCTCTTTGCTGTTCGATGCTAAGCGGACCAATAAGATTAGGACTAATCTCTTGGACCCGGTCTTTCGGATCAGAAGAAATTTTTACTCCCTCCATAGGTATTTCGCGGGGAAAGCCTGTTGCATACATAAATAAAGTTCCATCTTCTAACGCCTCTATCGGTATAACCACCACGCCCAAGTCATAATATGCGGCTGCCCCAAATGCGCCGCTATCTTTAAACTCATATTGGTCAGCTGTAACATTAACAATAAGTTCGTGCCCGCCTACTTCGGTAATTGTATATTGATGGTAATCATTAAGCGCCCATCTGGGAATTTTCATTTTTTCACGCCGGATTAACCTTGCTTTTAACTGATATTTATGTAAAATTGGGGGTACCATGGGATCCCAAATTTCACAATTCAATACGCCTCCCATAATATCGGCGGTACCCCTTGCCTGAAAATGGACATCTTCTATTTCGGGTAAAGCCTGTTTAAATCGCCATACTTCTCTTTGGACTTCCCGGGATAACTCAGATAACGCCTTGACTTTAAATAACCCTAATATAATCTGCTCAAATTGTGTCGTATCCACATTTGTATACCGGGCATATCTTCCGGTAAAAACACGATAAGGTAGCTGCTTATCAGAGTTTTCAAATTCTCTCGGCGAGGCACAACCTAAACCGCGAGGAACTGCATATCCGCCATCCTGCCTTTTAACTATATACTTACCGGGCTGCTCATCAATAATGGCGTCTAAAAGCGGCTCTATCTGTTGAAGTGTAATACCTATGGCCCGGGAAACCTCTTGAAGAGGTATTGCCGCGCCCGGTTTGTAACGGCGTAAATATCGTATCAGGCGCTCTCTAGACGAATAGATTCTTAAGTTCGTAATGGCCTGACAAATATCCTCTGCTTTAAATATGGCGGAACCAGAAATTAAAATATCCGCTCCGGCATCAAAAACTATTTCGGCAATCGCGGGCCTAATGCCGCCATCTACCTGAATTTCAACCTTCAAGTGTTTTGCATCTATAAACTTTCTTAGTTTCTTAATTTTACCCAATACGCTTATATCAAATGGGCTCCCGCCATAACCCGGGTCTACTGCCAATAAGAGGACCGTGTCAATCTGGGGAAGAATCTCTTTTATTTCCTTAATGGGTTCGGGTATTTTAAGCGCTATGCCCACCTTACGGCCTTTTGACTTAATATATGCGATAGTCTCTTTAAGGTGCTCTAAATCCCGATGGGCGTCCTTAAAATGCACAATAATAATATCCGCGCCGGCATTGATAGCCGCGTTAATATAGGTATTCTCTTCGGGCTTATCTACCACCACCATTAAATGGGCATCTACCGGCAAGTTAAAATTTTTCTTAAGGAATCTAACCTTGGATGTAAGATTCTCTATATCAGTTGGCCGTTTTGTAAATTCAATATCCGTCCAATCAGTATGTAGCTGGTCTGCTCCGGCAAGCACTGCTTGGCGAACCTTGGTTTCAAATTCCTCGTCTGATACATCAAGTATAGAAGGTTCAATCTTTACTACTCTGGGGTAGTACCTCTGCGTATCCTTCATCGCCTTAGTTTCATCCGCCTCATTGTCAGCGATGTGGCTTTTGATTTCGTGGTGGAGAATTGTTTGCTGGTCGGGCTGTTGCCAGTAACCTATAACGTGTAGATAAACCTCTTTTGAATCAATTATGGAAGAGGCAACATTAGGAAGATCTGTTCCAGGGTATTTCTCAAGTTTTTCCGTGTCATTGGAGAGATAGAACCTTATTTGCGTTAAGGCTTCCTTGGTTTTAGCTAAATCTTCCGGAGGGCCTGTCTTAGTGATGTTTTCTGATACTTCATTTATCTGCTTTATTAATCCTTCTGCATTATCTTTAGTCAGCCCCTGGACAAGAATATTATTCCGGAGGTCATCAAGGGTAAACGCTTTAGATGTCCAGTTCTTGCCATAGAGTTTCTCTGCCTGCTCCTGGGCTTCCTTAGAGACAGGGCGGGAGAAGGGAGTAGGGTTGCTTGCGCCAACCGGCTGTTGCCCTATTCCACCATTCATCGCGCCAGCCGGAATGGACGTTTCATTCAATGCCTTTAAGATTTCAAAGGCGCTGTTTCTGGCCTTTATTGAATTATGCCTATCCTCGAAAATTCTGGTCAGTACGTCTTTAACTTCCGACGGCTTTTCTTTAGCTATCTTCGTAAATATTCTTATTGCCAAAGCTACTCTAACAGAGTGAAGAAAAATAACGATACGCTGCCTGTCAGTTGTTCCCGGGAATACTTCTGTTATACCCAAAAGAAGTTCTTCTGCTGAAAGCACTGCCTGCGGGTCAGAATCAGCCAATGCGCCGACAAGCGCATTGCCGGCCTCTACCGGATGCTGCTTACCAGCTTTTCGAATAAACTCTTCTAAGCGCCTTATCCGCTGTAATGCTTCCTCCGGAGTAGGCTCATACCACTGCCCCTGCCAGAGGTATAGGGTTTTACCCGAATCTGTTTTGCGTTCATGCAAGGCGCGGACAACACGATTGAAAACTTTAGCCGGGTCTTTGGTTGTATCCAGGATACCAAAGAGGATTTCTTCGGCACATTTTATTTCAGGATCAACAAAGGCGCCGACAACAGGACCGATAACCGCATCCGCATCATCTTTGCTGGCTTCAATTAATTTTTTCTTTATCTGCGCTGTTTCTTCGGGGCTTGCTTTCTTCAACCGGCCAACCATTCTGCTAAGAAGACCCTTTTTATCGATAACATCAGGTATTTTTCTTTGCCGTTCTTCTTCTCTCTTTCTCCTATTATAATAGCCATTGTTATTATTTTTATGAGGCGCTTCCATGGCACGTATAATTTCCTCCGCCCTTATCTGGACAACGAGCCTTCCATTATTAGACAACTTGGATTTGGCGTATGTTAAAATATAAGCCCGTATCATTCTATCTCCAAACTTTTCTAGAATTGCCATAATACCTTCGAATGTTTCTAGTGACGTGCCGGCGCCTAAGGCCTGTTCTACAAGCTTCTTATAATCAAGGGATCCTAAGCTCTTATATGATGGATTAGGCATTGGTGCCGGCAGGCCGCCCCATCCCGGGAAGAAAGCAGTAGTTAAGAAAAGGGCAACTTTTATTATCTGATTCGCATCTAATCCAAATTCTACACCCACCTCATTGGCTATCTGATGGGCGAAAGCCTCGAATTCACGGCCATCTTTGAATGTAACTTTATTTTGCTTTCTTATTTCAATATATATTCCCCACGCCTTATGTTTAGCTTGTTCTAAGGCGGTGTCCGCTGAGCCGTCGTTAGTGAAAACAATTATCTTATCCAATATTGCCCTATTTAAGAAATATTGCTTAAAAGTGCTGCTATAGATACTGTAGTCTTTGTTTGGATCTTTAACTTCTTTTTCTATATTGGCATAGTAAACTGTTTCGACCGCGCGATTTTCCCCTTGCTTGCGTAATCTCGCGTTAATCTCATCGGCAGTTAGATCTGTTATGGCAACATAAAGAGTAGAAAATTCTTTATTTATCCCGGCTGTCCGGTAATAATAAACCCCGCAGGCATCAATCTTTTCTTCCTGTTGCAGAGCGCCTATCTTCTTGAATCCGTTCTCCTGCCCGATAACAGATAATTCGGACAATTCATTTTTATCTATCACTAATTCGCCTTTGATTTCTTCAAAAGCAGTATCCCTGCCGTCTTCTATGGCAACGTGGCCGGCGCAGGATATATCAATCTTGCCCTGGGAACTATGCGCTTTTTTGCCTCTAACTCCAAGCAAAACCTCACCCTTCTTATTTATAATAATTATATGCGCTGTCCTGTGCCAATCGCCTTGCTCATGGATGGCGCCTCTCTGTTTCATTCTTCCGGTTGACTTTCCGTTCTCGTCCAAAACTTCAAGATACTCGCCAAAATCATATTTTACCTTTTGTAAAATACCAACTCCTTCTTCCAAACTCAATCCAAATCGCTTTAAGGCCTCGCATAGATTAAATTCTTCTGGTTTGGTCCCTAAAAATTCTCTAAATCTATCCTGGGGAGTTCTTGAATCCTCCTGTACTTTTGTAGTGGCGGAGGAGGCTTGGTTATTAACTTTTAATATAAGCATTCCCAAGGGCGGCAAGGTAAGATTTAAAGAATAGGGGCGATTGTGCATCGGCTCACTTGTGGCATCTACTACCCCATGATTACCCATACCGCTACCGCCATACTCGTTAGCATCGCTGTTAAGAACTTCGCGCCAAACTCCTCCGCAAGGAACGCCGATATGGTAATTATATCGCGGCTCGGGAGTCATATTGAAAACTACCACAACAGATTCGTCAGGGTTGTTGCCTCTACGGATAAAACTGATTACGCTTTGTTTGGCATCCTTAAAATCAATCCATTCAAAACCGGAAGATTCAAAATCACGCTGGTGAAGCGCCGGTTCGCTTTGATATAATTGGTTCAAGGCTTTTACGAGATTCTGTACGCCTCTATGCATATTTGAATGTTCGTCTTTTTTATCGAGAACATACCAATCAACGCTTCCGTCATGGTTCCACTCTCTATGTTGCCCAATCTCATCCCCCATAAATAAAAGTTTTTTCCCGGGCATAGCAAACATCAAGCCTAAGAGCAATCTCAAATTGGCAAATTTCTGCCAGTAATCTCCGGGCATCTTTTCTATTAATGAGCCTTTACCATGCACTACCTCATCGTGAGATAAAACTAAAGTAAAATTCTCAGAAAAAGCATACCAAGGATAAAAAGTCAATTCTTTTTGATGGTACTGTCTATGTATAGGGTCGTGTCTAAAATATTCTAACGTATCATGCATCCATCCCATTGCCCATTTCAGAGAAAACCCTAAACCTCCCCCATCTGTGGGACGCGAAACTCCCTGCCAGTCAGTAGATTCTTCAGCAATGGTCAGGATAGCCGGACACTCTCTATGGGTTACTTCGTTGAGCTCTTTCAAGAACGCTACTACCTCAAAATTCTCTCTCCCGCCATCTTTATTAGGAATCCACTCTCCTTCTTTACGTCCATAATCGCGGTACAACATTGATGCCACCGCGTCTACCCGTAACCCGTCAATATGGTATTCTTTAAGCCAGAAAAGAGCATTGCTGATAAGGAAGCTCTTTACCTCGGCACGCCCATAATTAAATATCCGCGTACCCCAATCAGGATGTTCCCCTTCTAAAGGATTTTTATGAGAATATAATTCTGTGCCATCGAATGCTACAAGTCCAGCTTCATCTTTGGGAAAGTGCGCCGGCACCCAGTCAATAATGACGCCTATCCCCTTCTGATGGAGATAATCAACCAGGTACATAAAATCCTGGGGCGTGCCGTAACGTGAACTGGGAGCAAAGCAGCCGCTTGTCTGGTATCCCCATGAACCGTAAAAGAGATGTTCGCTGACAGGGAGAAGCTCTACATGAGTAAATCCCATATCCTTAACATATTCTGCGAGCTTTTCTGCTAACTCTCTATAAGTCAACCAACTATTATCTTCTTTTTTGCGCTGCCAGGAACCCAGATGGACTTCATAAATGGAAATGGGCTTATCAGGCCCCTGATTAGATAAACGCTCATTAACCCAGGCATCATCCTTCCAAGAATAACCCAAACTCCCGACAATCGATGCATTACTAAGTTGATGTTCATTAGTAGGAAACTGATTAAAGAACGCATAAGGGTCAATCTTTTTACGGATTACCTCGTCACACCCTTTGACGGAAAACTTATAGAGATCGCCTTCTTTGACCCCCGGGATAAACAGCGCCCATATACCGTTTGAATTCACCCGGTACATATAATTTGATGTTGGGTTCCATTTATTAAAATCACCTATCACTGAAACTTCCAGGGCATTAGGAGCCCATACCGCAAAATAAGTACCTATGGCGCAGTCTCCTGTCTTAACGACATGCGCGCCGAGTTTCTCGTGCGCCTGATAATGCTTTCCTTCTACAGTAAAAAGTTGGGTATCAAAATCGCTGAAATGTAACTTATGTAATTCAGATAATACCGCCAGGTAATCTTCTTCAAGCCTTATACCCCTTACCTCTAAAAATCTTGAGAGCTCATCCGGATGGGTACTAAAATAAATCTCACTCGGCTGGCAGGCGAGCCCTTCATCTTCTGTATTCTTGGCAATATGGCCGAGGATTTCGTGGCGGAAGAAGTCAAAGATAATAACAGCTTGCGGTTTATTTAAGGTAGCGTAGGCAATGTGGATTATTTTATCGGCTATTTCTACTTTGCCAAGGAGGGTTTCATCAGGAGGTAAGTCTTTTTCTGGAGAGGTAACTATGTAGGAAAGAAGAAATTTATAGATTCCCGAAGGTGGGGCATGCTCTGTTTGGGCAAGCCAGGCGATTAACTCTCTATGAAGCCCATCTGCCTTAGCTTTGATTCTTCCTTCTAATTCTGACTCAATACCTTCCGGCATAGATAACTTCCAATCTTTCACTTTCTTGCCTTCCAAAGCAACTGTTACCTCAGCATTAGGAAGGCCGACGTCTTCTGTTTTTTCGGTGCCGGGGTAGGTGCTATCAGGTTTATTAGCGGGATTCTGGCTCCTTAATACATCTTCCCTATTTTTAAGCGCAAGCCTATACACATCTCTAGCGTATCTTTGTTCCATCGCTATGGCTGTAACCTTTGCGCTTGCCAGATATGAATTATGCATCAGATACTTCCATTGAGCCTTATCGGTATAGAATATTCTTGCAGCTATCTCAAGCTTCTGCAGAATATCAGCAGGGGCTTTACGGTAAAATAGCGCATTATCCGCAACCAAACCTTCAGAAGAAAGTTTAGTGTATGAATCAAGCAGGAATCCGCTCCCTTCACGCGTCTCTTCATTATAATCCGTTATCCATTCAACAGGCCCTGCCCCTCTTATAGCAATGTTCACTCCTCCATTTATGCCTGTTCTCTGGTCAGAAGTACCGCAGGCTTCTTCAAGGGGCCTAGGCATATTAATACATATATCCGCTCCGATCGCCTGCATCTTAAGGAGCCGGGTGTCAGAGTCAGGAACATAAATAAACCTGCCCTTAAGCTCGGGTATCTCGGACCATCTCTTAAACTCTTCAACCCAGAATCTCATATACTTATACTCAGGCCCGCCTACCACAACCTGCATCCCCAAACCGTTTACGTATTCTCTATCTTGGAAAATATAATCGAGCACAGCTTCTGTTAATTCCCTGTTATAGTCTATCTGCAAATCAGGGGTAAATTTAAACATTAAATTCTTGAGCTCATCTCTTGTAAAGCGAGCCTCTCGCTCAGCGCAAATAAGCCCGACTAAGAATCTTAACATCGGATATTGGCTCTTATAATCCACAATCCTTCTGACCGCCCAAAGTGCTGGTTTGCGCGGATCAAGTTTAACGCCGGTTCTCGCCTCAACCTCTGTATAGGCAAGTGCCTTTCCTTCTTCGTGAATGTTCCAAAGTTCTTCTTCTGCAGGAGTCATTCCTTTCTTCTCGATGGAAAGTAACTTATCATTCTTCCAGCTATTCCCAGAACCGTTAAGAACGCCCACAACACTCACATCAAATCCTTTTCCGTACATAGCTTTAAATAATTTTTCGGTCGCCCGGGCATGCTCATTACTGACACCGTTTATTACATCCGCAAAGTAGGTGGCAGCATAGCAGAAATTAACCACGTCGGCTGAGCTTAAGAATCTCGAACGGAATTCATTATGCCTTTCTCCGGGAATACCTATCTGATACATCATGCGGTCTACATCAGTCTTTAGTTGCCCTGAATAGAAAACTTCAAGGCCAGCAGGCACAATCGTATGATTAGTGTACACAATTGCTGTCTTCCTGAAAGTTGAGTCATCAGCTCTTAATAGCGCCGCAGCAACCACCGTATGCGCTTCATTTAAATGTAATATATCAGGAATGATATTTAGCCTCTTAAGAAGCTGGAATGCCGCCTTTCCAAAAACTATCTCCTGCGCAAACCGACAAACCCTATCATCCGTGTAGAGGATATCAAAGATAGGCGACTTTAAGATGAAATCAACGGTTCCTGCGCGGATGACTTTCCAAGCCTCAACATTGATTAAAGGATTATTATATGCATTATTGGGGTCGTTATTATCCCAGGCATATACCGGAATTACAAGCGGCTTGTTTTCAGAATCATAAACCCTTTGTAGGATACCTTTATTTATAATCCCGCTGTAATCAACATCATCGAATCTTCCTGCCTTCATCATCTTTGAGTATCCCGGCTGGATGCCATATGCCTTAATACCCAATTTAAAGAGGCCTTCCAGCTTATCTCCATAGTGCGCGCCCATACCGCCTTTAGTATTGGCATCCTGCGCGTCAAATCCTTCGAACTCAGGGATGTTTCCTTCCATTGAAAGAGTGACAATGACTTTATCCACAAGCTCAGGCACGTTTCTCCTAATCCAACTAAAAGTATTTGAATAATGTATAATTAATCTTCCCCCTTCCAGCTCTACACGTTCTACTTCGGGTAATTCTTTCATAAGCTTATAGAAATAAGAACCCTTGATTATTTCAGGCAAAGAAAGTTCCATTACTGTTTTGAATTCTTCTTGAGTAGCAAACTTATGTGTATAATATGTATGCCCTTCTTCAGATTGCTTGCGCATTCCTCCAGCCGCAGGGGTCAGGCAACCGGCAAATCCTGCCAGGTAGTTAAGATAAAAAATGACATTGTAGCCTCCTTTAGCAAGAGCAATATACTCTTTTATCACTTGTTGCCTTTTGTCTTCGTCTGGTACAGAGTCTACGAGGCTCTCATCGTCATACTGAGTAATTAAAACCGCCTCTGTGCGGGCTGCCTCTAGGTTATTAATCACCCAGTTTAAAGAACCTTGTAACCCCAAGGTATCAGCTTTAATAATGTTATCCATCACATCCTTATAATAAGTCTTAATCGCATAATAACTTAATTCTTTGTTCCAGGGCCTGAAAATATTGCGGTGAACATTAGCATAGGCCTCGAGCACAAAATACAGCTTTCTTCCATTCTTTTCTGAGGCATAGTTTATCGCGTTAAAGAGCGCTCTTTTGAGGAGAGAATAATCGCCGCTTTCGTCGCACAACTCTTCTGCCATATCCACCCTGAACCCATCAACGTCAAACTCATCTATAAAATATTTCAGGTAATTTAAATAGTATTCTTCCCAATAATATCTGCCATCTTCGGTTTTAGCGCTTAAATTAGGGCGAAGCTGATCTTGTGAGTCTGTTCTGCAATATACAAAAACTCTTCCATTGTCTTGCGGATAGAATACTACGCCGAAGCATTCTTTCTCTTTCAAAATCTCCTCGTCGGTCTTATCCGAGACTATCTTCTTATGTTTAAAATAATGATAATTTTCGTCAGTGAGCACCTCAGGAGATAACCAAGGAATAAAATCCACGATAACCTTCTTTTTAGTACCTTGCGCTTTCTTTATCAACCCTCTCAATGCTTCAACCCGATCCTTTAAATATGGCGTGATAGAATAATCAGCAAGAGAGAAGAAATTACCAAATCGCTCACTATGTTTAATCTCTTTTCCTGCATAATTATAGGTGGCATGTTTAGTAGGATACCCGATAGCCATAGAAAGCGTTCTTCCGTTCACTTTCATTTGCAGGTAAAGGCGGTTATCCCCGCCAATTGCTTTGGCCTCAATTATTTCTATCTCATTGCCTATGCCAAAATAATCCCTGCGCTCTTCTATATATGCTTTAATATCTTGCTCTTTCGTCGCCTCCGGGTAATCAAGTCCGTGCACTAAATGAGACACAATAGAGGTCTTCAATAAACCCCAAAGATAAAAGGTCAGCGGGAAATCAATTTCTTTAAAGAGGCCTATCAGGTCTTCGAGGCCAGTCACAATTTTTTCACCATCAATATATAGCCCCCCCCTTGCTTCATCTACGTTTGCTGCTCCTAGATCGTGTATATTTATAATTAAGGTAAGGCCTAAATTGTCTTCCTTTATTGATTGAGGCGCGCGCCTTCCCGAAGATTCAACCATCTTACGTATATCTTTATTTATCCCATGCTCTAACAGCTCTTCAAGAGGAATGGGCATAACAAGAGACCAGTTCTTTTCGCTGACCGTGCCCGGAGTATTAATCCGATATTGATATGGGTCGCCTTTAAAGATATCGGAAGCTAAATACAGGTAATCAATAATAGTATTTACGCAGAATCTTGCATTAGAATCTAAACTGAGTTTCAATGCCGCCCTAAGAATATCACTATCGCATTCTTCTCTCATCGGCCCAATAAGCTTTAGGATTTCCCAGAGTTTCTCTTTTTCCTGATATGTGTTTTCATACATCTCTATAAAATCAGCTATTTCTTCTTTTCTTTTTCCTAGAATATCGGCCAAGATATCGCTAGAGGTAACGCTATTTAACCAGCGTAATCTTGCATGCCTTGAGAGGCCTAAATCAAATAATTTCTCTTTTACGCTGCTATAATCTATTCCCTGCTGCGCGCACTTTCTGATAAAAAGGTTTTCATCAACAGTCCCGGCTTCATTTTCCCACCATGCCGGCCAGTTAGTCGTGTCGTGCGTAGATAACATTGCCACAGAAAGTTCACGGTAATCCTCAGGCATCAAGAAATTGCGTGTTCCTTTCCAGTCTTTCGCCCAACGCTGGACATCATTACCCGGGATACCGAATTCCTTTAAGGTGTCAGTGCATACCTTGGGGATAACCCCTAAATCTTCGGCGCAAAGGAGCATCTCTATGCTCTCAAGCATCGCGGATAATATCTCTTTGCCGTGCCCTTCCCATTTATTCTCTTCACAAGGGTCAAAGAATCCATTTAAGCCTTGATTCTCCAAAGGCTCATTATAAGGTATGCTCCAAATCCGGAATAAACCTACGACATGGTCTATCCTTAAAATGTGATAGAAATTTTGGGCATACTTTAGCTTTTCTTTCAAATATCCAAAATTATCGGCTTTAATAGTTTCCCAGTTATATGTAGGCATGCCCCAACGCTGTCCTAAAGCAGAATACATATCCATAGGCGCCCCGCTGGCAAACTCCAATTTAAAGAATTCCGGATGCGCCCAGACATCTGCGCTATCCTTAGATACCAAAAGGGGCAGGTCGCCCTTTAGCAAAATTTCTCTGGATTCGGCATATTTTTTAGCCTCTTTAAGCTGCTCATACAGCTGCCATTGAACCCACATATGAAAAGTTATTTCTTTTGTGTGTTCTCTGCGAAGACTTTCTAAGGCCTCTTTATCGTGGTTTTTATATCCCTCTTCCCATTCATACCAGGGTTTCCCGCCTTCTAAATCTTTCAGGACTTTAAAGAGCGCGAAATCATCCATCCAATAAGAATTTTCTTCTCTATATTTTCTGAATTCCGAAGAGTCAAGGTTAGGATTTCCCGTGTAAATCTCCCAAAGGAGCTGGATCTTTGCTTTCTTTATTCCATAATCCACATAAGGCTTACCAACAGGAAACATCTCCCTTATTTTTTCTATCTTAGCCTTGATCTGTTCTCCGGTAGATAACATTTCTAATGATGTGTATACGGGATCTAAGGCGAAAGAACTGTCGGAATCGTAAGGACAAAAATTAGCGCCCATATCATTTAGCGGTAGGCCCTGAAGTATTGAATTTCCGGTCAAAACAGCCCAATCTATCACTAACCTTTTGTCTCTAAAGTCTCCAATGCCCGCACTTTTTTTAGAATATACGAAAAATAGCGACACTAAAACCCCGGCCCTCTTCTGCGCTCCGATCTTTTCCCATGCATCTTTGGTTGCTAACGGCGTCTTGGACGAAGAAAGATTGGCGCCGCCGTTATCAGGTAATTTAGGTCCATCAACCGTATCGCCAAGACTCCCTTTTGCCAGCTCATCCACAAATGCTTTATAAAAGGCCTCTATCTTATTTTGAACATCTGGGGTAGTTTCATTAAATTCAAAGAGGATGGTCGGAGAGACTTGCGCCGTGCGCTGGATGTTAGGGAAAGTCATGGAATCATTGGTCTGGTGTATATTAGCGCCGTTAACATTTGTATATTGGCTGGCTACATCCTGGAAAGGCTCATTATAGTAAGCCTCATCGCCCAGGCGCCTTACATTTAAGAATATATCAATACTCCTATTTGCCAAAAGCGGCCTATTAGGATCTGTGGAATATGCTAAGGTTGCCTCATGGCCTTTATGCGCGCGGATAGGATAGATTCCAGTCTCAGTAATCCAGCCGCACTTCGTTAATAAATCTGTGCTATAGGTATAATTCCTTAAACCGACAGCGAGATTGACCAGGCCCTCCGCCCCGAAGAAAATGTTCAAGCGGTTACGGCCGGTAAGCATTCCTTTATTGGCTAAGAACCTAGCTAAGTTACGGCCTTTTTCTTTTGCTTCCTCTACGCTATTTACGGCCTTTTGTTTCTCTACTGTTCCGATTGATTGCTCTTCCTCTTTTCCGGGATAACCAAAACTTAGAAGAAGGTCAGTAGCTTTTTTCCCAATGAGATCATTAGTATACCTCTCTTTGGTTTCTTTCCATTTTGCTACATAAGAGGCAGTGAGTGTGCGCACTACTTTAACATTGGGATTGGAATTCGCATCCACTCGTAAGAACGTAGTAAGAACCGTAATAAAATCTGTCCACAATATATCAAATGGCGCCTGGAGTTTCGGGTCTAAGCCCTTAAATGCTGAAGCGCTGGAATCAATCACAAAAAGCATAAGCGGCATACGCGCTTTTAGTTCTTCAACCCTGGCTAAATCTCTTGTATAGTTATTTGAGGCTTTATCCAGAAGCGCCATGGCAATGGTTATCTTTCCTGCGGGGCTCTTTGCTAAATTGGCCAGGACGCTTTCGGGTTCAGTGATAAGGTTGTGCGCGCCTAAGGAGATAATGTCTTCTTTATTGCTGCCTTCCATAACATACTGGCTCCATTCTGAGCCGATTAATGCCAGCTGCTCGGTATTGGTTATAAGGCTGATATGTTCAACGCCCAGCAGTTTCATAGCTGCGTGCAGGAATTTACCGGAGCTTACTGCTATGCTGCCTTTGTTAGCAAAATCATTAGCCGCATCAAATTTATGATGCAGCGCGGCAAATACCTTAGAATCCATTTCGGGCAAGAACATGCCCATTATTGTTTGCGCGGTATAATAAATCGTAGTTTTACGGTGCATGTTCCTTCCGCCGATATCCGGGCTCATACCTATTATCAACGCAGAATCACCGGCTGCCTTAGCTATAGCGGCAAGCGCGCCGCCGTTAGCAAGGGTGATTCTTTTCTTAAAGCCCTTGGCGAGCAGGCGGATAGCTGCCTCTATCCCTTCCCAAGTGCTTCCGGAACGGGAAATTTCCATGCAAAGGGTCCTTCCCGGGTTCAAATGTTGTAATTTAACCAAATCTCTTGCTGTAACTATGTGGTACCACGTAGGCGCGCCAGCAGGCTTGTTACGGTTATACATCTCAACCAACGACCACATAAACTGGTCATTGGCGCCGATGCCGTTGCTGATGATTGCTTCTAAAGGTTCTCCCTGTTCATCAAATTGCTGGCGGATAAATTTATGTATTACTCCATACCACTCTGGCATAAAGTAATCGTTAAAGAATTGTTCTACGGTTTGCCTGGTGCCTGTGCCGCGATAATTAAATTGGCCCTTGGCCAAATCCTGCATGAGCGCTGCCTGGTATTCTAAGAGCGTTGCTAAAACTTCTTTATTCTTAACGGAAGTTCCAGAAGGCAAGCTGAAACTTACTTCTACGCCGTTCTCGCGATAAAACTCAGTAGTTTTAATATCAACTATATCCTCTACTTTTAGCCCTATTGCATCTTTGGCTTCTGATTTAAAGGCGCGGTTTAATTTCCACACCGCGACCAATGTGGCGAATAATTTATTCTTGCTTAAGACATCTATTACTGCGCTCTGCTCTTTATCCCCTGCTAACCCCTTTATAAACTCATTAACATTAATAGAATTGAGGATAATCCTTTCTATTCTAATAAAGGTAAGGTCTACCATCTTGGGGTTGCTTGATGTTGCAACCTGAATTTTAATAAATTCCTTTAATTTATCCTCATTATGGAAATCGCCGGTCAAATCATAGTCATCTTTGCCTTTAGCTATAGCAAGGCCCGCTTTAACCATATTCTCAATTGCCTGCTTTGTAGATATACCCACTGATTCTGCGAAATCATTCAGGAGCATAGTTTTGTTTATGCTCTTAAGTATTGCCGCTTGCGCTACGCTCTCGGATATTTGTAACATCTCGGATGTCCTCCTCAATTGTCCTTCTATAGTTTCCAATATAAGATTACTAAACCCAGACTTTATCCTCAACTCCTCCAATGCCACATCTACTGAAGGATATCTATTAAGAATATCCCCTTCCAACTTTACCAAGTCCTTTTGATTAAATAGCGCCATTAAGGCAGCGGTCTCTTGGGGTATGATATGCGCTGAATCGGGCTTAAGATTGGTTTTAGCATTCCTTATATTAAGGTAAACAGACAGCATCATCTCAACTAAGGCGCGTAAATCCTCCTGGCTTCGCGAGTGCGCGCCAAAGGTGATTTTGCTGGAGGTATTTGACCAGCCCCAGTAGAAGATGCCTTTGGGGGTAAGGAAGTAATAGACGCCTTCAATATCCACTAAGGTAAAGGGCTTGGCGGCTACTTTAAAGTCCTGCCAGAGGACATATTCAAAATCATTGTTTCCTTTAAATGCTTTAGTGACTGCGTCCCTCATTTCGTTCATCACATCTTTCTTATATTCCTCCTGCATAGGGGTGCGCTGTTCGTTAAGCGAATACCAGTTGCTGATGACCTTATTGTCTTTAAGGTAATCAAGATAATCCGCCAAGAGCCAGTTTGGCTGGTTGTATTTTTGCCTTATCTGGATAAAGGCATCCAACCAGCTAAACATAAATCTTAAGGCATCGTCAATGCAGGCGCCGTTCTCAATTGTGATAAAAGGATGCAGGCTGTATTCCATCTGGTGGTTCTTAATGCCGAGCTTGGAGACGAGTTCTTCTGCTGAAGCAAAGCCTAAGCTTTGAGCAAGACCCTGGAGGAATTTCTCAACAGTGGCCTTAACCTTGGAATGTCCTTTAGGGTGTATCTTGGCAATGCCGCCAAGGTTCTGGATTAGCTCAGCGATAGCCGGGCTCATCCTGGCATCAAAATAAAACTCCTTATGGTGTTCTTTGTAGGCTGAGAGGGTTAAGGCATAGTCAATGACAGGATAAAATAAGATGTCTCCTTTATAAAGGGTGCCGGCAATGGTAATGCCGCAGCGGTCTGTATCCAGGTCAAAATGGAAGATGATGACATCCGGGTTTTTCTTGGACCACTCCAGGATACTCTCATCGCCTGCTGACTTAGGATGCCCTACGCACTTATCATCTGCTCTGGATGGGTCAGGCAGGCCCTTGGTGCAGGTGGGGTCAGATTCGCTGCGGAAGACCTTGACTAATTTATCGCCTAACATCTGTTTGGCAAAGTCCACATACCAGGTGGCTGAACCGCCGCCAAAGTCAACCGCAACCTTAAGGGGGAGATTCTTAATGGTATTCATTAAGCTAGAGAACTCATGGAAGAGCTTTGCCTGATAGATAGCGGTGGTGAATTCGGTGAGGTTAGTGATGGTGCTGCCTCTGTCTGCTTCAGGCATAACCCTTAAGCCTTCATCAATCTGAGTGCCAATATTTTGAATCATATCTCCATAAAGGGTGGTCTTGCCGACAATGGGCTTAAAGCCGTTTATGCCTACTTCAACATGGGAACGGGTAATGTAAAGGCCGCCCTGGGCGCCTAATCTAAAGATAGAGCTATAGAGCTGGCCGCTGACAATGATGCCTAAATCTACCACATTTACGCCTGCTGCCCTTAAACCCATAGAGAGGTATTTACGCATCTTGGGGGTTGTGGGGCCATTGTCTCCTGCCACTAAATAAACATCTCCTGGCTTCAAAGACTCTTTCCCGTGGTGGGAGTTAAAGGTAGCAGTGCCTAATGCTAAACCTAAGAGGACTAAGAGCTCACGGCTAAAATACTCATCCTTACCGCGCACGTCATATTCTGCAAGGACCTTGGGGAGGTTTTTCTTTAAGTTCTGTAATTCATCATAGGTTATCTTGATGGTTTCCTCACCGTCTTGGATGATAAGAGGATTCTCTAGGGTAATCTTAAAGAGAGCGGGAACTTGAGAAGGAGCGTTCTTCTGGGAGTTGATTTGCTCTTGAACGCAAGCTACTAAATACTCTGCTTCTAACTCCAGGTTCTGCTGGTGGGTCCTTCCGGATAATTTACCTAATTCATGCAGAATAACAAGCCGCAGTTTTAAAGGTTGGATGAGGATTTGTTCATCAATGTAGAAGAGTTTGTTGCGGATAGCGCCGGCTAAGTCACTAAATGGCCCTGCCCTTAGGTGGCCTAAATCTGCGAGTTGCTCATTTAAGAGAGGTATGAATTCCGGATGGCACTGGCTGATGAATGGCCTTAAGTCCTCACCTTGAATCCTAAAGTTGTCTTTATCGGCCAAAGCAAATTCCCTAACCTTAGGCCCGGCCTGGGCAATTTCCGCATCCACTTCTTCATCAGTCATCTCTTTACCGGACTTGGAGGAGGCGGGATCAGTGCCAGAAATAGAACCATCTCTGTTGTCCTTAGAACTACTCCCCCCGCTTTCCTCTCTTTCGTTGAATTCTTCAGAGAGAATTCTCTCTATATCTGTTGTAGTTTTTCGCTGACCAAAAAATTCTTGATAAAAATAATAACCAATATCTGAGGGTCTTATAGTTAACAAAATAGAATCCGGTTTTATTCTATAACTCTTCACAACATAATCTTCCTTTTTGGAACCAAAACCTATTATCAGATGCAATATAGGAGATTTGTTATATTCATCAAGGCTCCTGAACATCTCAGCATCTCCTATGCTCGTCCAAACTTTCTTTCCTGGATGTGAATGGATATGGGCTATAACGCCTCTTATGCGCTCAAGTTCATCTAAAGGCACGCCACCTTTTACTTGTGAGTATATGTTATTACCTTTATAGTAGAAAATGATGCTCTGATCTTTAATGACATAATTACATTCTACGGTATTACCTGCAGATGTTTCGACTATAAAGAGGTCGAATTCTAACGAAAAACTATGAGCGCATAATCTCTCTTTCAATTTATTATCGATTAAACCTTGCTGATGTATAAAATCTATCCATTTCATATCTCCTTTTGGTGTCGTTACTTCAATATCTTTTATCTTTGTTTGTTCTACGTTAAAGGAATTTGCTAATCCAAGCTGCAACAATTTATCTCCGTATTTGCTTACCATGATTGCACGTTGCTCTACATCAATATATATCCCTAATTTATCTCTTGAGCTCATCCCATCCGTATCTAATTTAGTCTTTGGTAAAAAAATATGAATCTTGTCATTTTTAACTGGCATGCCCATCCAATGTAGTTGTATTTTTCTTAGGGCTTCTCTTATGAGTTCAAGGGGGATATCTCTACCTGCTCTATCTCTGATTGCTCTCTGGATTTGATAGGCAGGTAAGTTAATGTTAGGGCTTATCGGAGACGGTTCTGTCTTTACTTCAATAAATCTCAATGTATCATCTGGAACATCCAAATCATAGGTATTGGGTTTATCTGGCTTTGAGCGGGCGGGGTCAGAAACAATTGAGCCGGTCCTCCCGGAATCAACCGCGGGATACCCGTAATAACCATGTGCTTTTGCGTCTTTATCAATCTCGCAAGGAACCATAGTAGAATCATGGCTTTTGCGATAATCACCGGAATTCACTTTGATATCTACTTCAGGATGTTGAACGAGCGCTAAATCTATATCCTGCTGCGCTCCAATTTCCTCCTTCACTTTCCGGTAAGTCTCCTTTAATTCTTCTAAAGTGATGTTGGTTCCATATTCTCCCCGCTGTATCCACGCTACGGTTACAGCGTGGTTAGAATCAATTTTATGCCGGGATTGTAAGCCATACTGTTGTTTAGCATATCTTAAAACCCGTTCTTTGTTTTCTACTCCCAGCAAATAATAAAGGTGTATCCTGTGGTTAGAATTCATCTTGAGGAATCTATACATCTCTTCAAAACCCTCTTCTTCATTATTTGGTTCACTGCCTAAATCAGTGTATCTTAGTAAAGGATAAAATTTATTTACTACTCTCTGCGCCATTTCATGACGCTCCTTTACCGGAACGCGGTCTGATTCCGGTAATTCTTTATAGCGTATTTCACCTTGTACCCGATAGACTACAGTATCAAGCCCCAAAAGCTCTAATGCCATTAATGAAGTTAAAATATGAGCCCAAGTTAGAGGATTTCCTGCTATAGGGAAGAACCCTACACGCATCTCGCGGTCAACTTCTAAAAGCCGGTCGTCCTTGGGCTCCTCTGAGAATTTCATCAGGTTTAGTTTAACAAAAGGATTAATTTTTCTTTCCTCAATCTCTTTCATAATCCCATTAATTGTCCTATTTAAGCTATGGTAAAGGCGATAGAGAAATGACTCTGGCTTAACTGCCACCTGCGGGCCTGAAGTTTCGATATTGCTCTTGATATAACCTAAAATATCCTTTACTACCCTGGTAGCATGTTGCCTGGCCCTTGCCTCCTTCATAATTTTGGCGTATTTGATAAACTGGGTATCCCAAGTTTTGACTGTTGCCGGGGCGCTGGCCTGTATTCTTTGCCAACGTTCCTTATCTTGGCTTAATTCTAATGCCTGCTTCCATGCTCCGATAAAAGCTTCAGGTGTATAATCTTTAAAGACAACGGCATTACCTTTATCGTTTTCTATAGGCACTGCGCTTTCAATAAGGCCTCCTGTTAATCTTACTATCGTAATTATCATATTTAAAGCATTCTTATACAATGAACCTGCCGGCTCAAATAAGGACGGATACAAATTCATATCCCCCGCCTTGTAAACAAGCTGCGTTAAATCTTCCGGAATAAAGCCCGGCATAATGCGCACCCTGGTTGGGAATTCATTTTCTAACTCTTCTTTTATCCGGCTTAAGGGTTGGACCCATTCTGTCTCTGGTTTGCCACCGATAAACAACTCCATATCAGGATATGCCCTAAGTAGTTCTTTAATCTGCTCTCTCCCGTCGATGAACAAAGAGACCCCCTTCTGAGTAGCTAACCTGCCTAACATAAATACAATCTTCTTGCCAATCCCTTTTTCCAATCCTAAACGCTCCTGAAGAAGCAGCTTTGCCGGTTGTTTTTCTTTTATATCGCAAATATAACGCCATCCGGGAGAAGCGCCGTTCATAACACCTGGTACGCCAATCCTGTCAAAAATAACGTTTAATATTCCCGGCCAGCCGCCTTGTTGCAAGTTTTTACCCATAATATCATTGGCGTAGTCCTGGCTTACCGCGATTGGCCGTCCGCCACAAAAATTAACAGTCTCTGCTCCCAGTTTTAACAAAACCGCCCATACGTCTTGCGGCCTCTTGGGCGTAATCCATCGTGCGTGCTCAAAAGCCTGCTGGGAAACTAACCCTGTCTTAAATTCAAAATCTTCTTTACCGGATATTTTAAACTGCCCCAGGTACACTGCGTTATTAATCCAAAGGATCGGCGTGATACGCGCTGCTCTACCCGAATTGATAAATTTATCCACCAATTCTTCTCCTGATAATAGGCTGCCTTGCGCCTGAACAACCATCCTCCTCAATAGCGCTCTTGGCTCTGAAATGCTTTCCAACAAATATGAGAATAATAAGCATGTCTGCCAATCTGCCAAAAATAAAACATCCGGTTTAGTTTCACCTAGCACAATCAACATCGCAGCGGCAGCATTAAATACAACTACTTCCTTTAGCGCCTCTTCCGGCTTAGTTACATCTGATTTTTCATAAGGAGCAGTAAACACATCGCTAACCAAAAGATAATCTACAATACCAGAAGGAAGCATTCTTTTGTAGGCTATAACTTTTATTGATTTACCCTGATAAGGAATCAATATTTCAACTCGTTTCTCGAGGTCTTTCAAGTGAATTGCATCTGTCATCGTCTTCATATTCCGATAATATGGAGTTACTCGATATACAGCGTGGCCCTTTCCGTTAGTTGTATATGCTCTTAACACAGCAACAGGCAAGGCTTCTAAAACATCAGCAATGCCTCCAACTTGTGACTCAGAGATCTCAAATCCATGGAATCCAAAATTCAGCCCGGGCAATGAAGCTTCTTCTTTACACAAACTGGCTTTGACAGAAGTATCTTCTATCTCTCTATAAATATCCTGCGGAGCACGGTTAGCGTTGCTACCCAGTAAATCATCTATCTCGCGGGAAGATTTGTTTTTCTGGGCGGCATTAGCCAATATTGCCCAGAGGGCGATAGCCTCGCCGTCCTTCTGGACGTATTCTTTAATATTCTTTTCAATGGTCTCGATGAAATTATCTTCGTAGCCCTTGGGAGCGGCTACAGCAATAAATTCTTCTTTATCTTGAGGTAAACGTGCCTTCTCTATAAAGACGTAGCGACCGGGTTCAACTTCAAACCGGATAGCATCACAGAGTTCATCTTTTATTTGGGTAGAGATTTGATTAAAGTCCCTCTCCTGCCAATCCTTGTCATCAAGCCAGTTGGCTTCAGTAGCAATATCAATGCCTTTAATGTTCTCTACCATAAGCTGCGCTATGGTTTTCTTAAAGAAGAGCTTATTCCCTTCTATCTTCAAGCGATAGAAATAATCAACCTGAGTGTCTTTAGGTAACCATTTCTTGCGGTCTGAGACTTCGCATAAGTCAAAATAGTCAGCCATCTGCGCCAAAATTGCAACCATATCCTGGAACTGGGCGCGCAAGGCTTTTTCTTGTTCAGTTAATGCTTCTTTTTGGATTTCCAATAGCCTATTCTGCATCTGCGCTATCTGAATACCTAATGTAGTGGCCATCTGAGCGCGGAAGTTACGTTCAGCCTTCAACTGCTCTGTTTCCTGACGAGTAAGTTTAAAGGCCTTAGCTTCCTCTATATACATCTGGCCCAAGAGTAGCGAACGGCCATAATGGTTATCTTCTTTATTAAGCACATGATTGGCTGGTAGCTTCGCCATATAACTATAGAAATTCTCCACCGCTTTTTCATAGATACGCCTTGCTGAAGTACCGAGGATTTCAGTATAATCCTGCTGGCTGATACAGTAGTTGCGCTCATTTACCTGGCGCTGTTGAGCGCCGGCTACTTTGCCTAAAGAAACAATAAGTGCACCGTTAAATATAGGCGACTTAACCCAGAGCATATACGGAGGCTCTTCCAAGCGTAGCTCTCTTCCGATAGATACTCCCGGTATAAAGTTTTGGAAGACAGAGCGGTTGAAGATGACATAGGTTGAGGCAGCATAGCCTCTGATAGAATTAACCACTAAAGCTGACTGGTGGGTATGCTGTAAATCATACCAGAATTTAGTATCGCTTAAGAGATATTGGATAAATTGAGCCATACCTGATGTATCATGGTCATTGATAAATGGATATGCAATATATTCAATTATCTTATCCTGACTTGACATAACGGTCTGTAAGTCTGCGGGTATAGCTACTGTGCCGCGTAAACTATTGGAGAAAACACTTAAATTGGTATCCTTGACTTTCTTACCTAAGTCTCTTGTGCTGCCGATAATATTTACCGGATAGACCATGGATTTACCATCCGTCTTTTCTATGCGGCCTGGCCTGTACCTGTAGTAGAAATCATCAATGGCTACTAAGTATTCCGGCATATCTTTATAAAGTATGTGGCCTTCTTTATCATAACCTGCTTTGGGACGGTTTAACCCCTCATAGCGCTGATGTGTACGCCTGTAACGCGGGTCCATATAGTGGCTGGAATATCTACGCACCTGCTCCATAGCCTGAGGAATAATCCCGCTTGATCCGTCTTCACTGTAACCAAAGTAAGCATTCTCTAACGCTTCAAGTTTAGCCAGTTTTACCTGGTCGGCCTCTTTTGCCCAGAGCGCATATAGCTCTTTTTCTTTAGTAACCGGCTGGGCAAAGATAGCGGATGCCTCAGTAAAGAGTTTGTTCATGGCGGCTTCCCGTAAAACCTCTCTCTTTTCTCTGATACTTTCTAATTCTTCAGGCAGCACTACATAGGTTTCGGATGGCGCATCATCATCCTCACTCATTACGCGGTAACCTAAAGCTTTTAAAAAAGTGTAATTGCGCACGCCTGAGATGTTCTTAAAAATGTTACCGAATATGTACTTAATAAATGCCTCCCTATTAATTGAGCCGTTCTGGTCCAAAAGTTTATTGTCTGTTAAGATAGCCATAAAGACGGGCTCCAGGGTTTCTGCTTTAAGTTTTGCTTCAAGGTGTTCTAAAGTGCCCAATGCCCAAGCTTGCTGGTCGCTATCCCTGTTTTCGTAGGTTAAATGCACAAAGCTATCGCCGTAGGTATCATGCAAGCAGGTAATGTTCTTACGGTTGGTATCCAGGTTGTAGTTAGGTGAGGCGGGTCTCCCGGGACGGGTTACGCCTGAGTCATCAATTAATATAAATACTGGGCGGCGATTAAATATTCTCCAGTTCTCCAGTTCTGTCTCAATCTGATTTACGGCAGCTGTTGGTCTGTCTATGGTAGCCATAGCTACGACATCCACATTAGGCCGCTCCAGCTCATAGAAACGGCTGCCTAAACCGGCAGAGCGCCAGATACGTTTCTCCATATCCCAACGGGTTAATTTATCGAACTGATGCATAGTCAATAGAGGTAAAGCGATATTGCTGATTAAGAAATTAATAAGAGCTTCGTCTATGGCAGATGCCTGCGCGGCTAAAGCGTAGAATTCGCCACGCGCCTTGGCCATATGCAGACGGATTAAATGCTCTACTCCTTCGTTGGTCAAAGAGAGCGCGGACTTTTTGTGATTATCTAAATTGAAAGCTGTTAGCTTAGTTTGATATTCATCATAAGCATAGAGACTACCATCAACTAAGCTAATGATATTTATGGCTGCGCCTTCAATATGGTCAAAGACATTAAGTAATGTTTTGAGGCGCTCTAATTCTTCTCGAGTGTAGTTATTTTCTATTCGGGCTGCCGGGCGTAAGCCTAAGGCCACCTTGAGTAAATCTGTATGCCCGGTTATTAATTCTAAGTCCTCCATATTAAGGCCTGCGGTCTCCACAGCAATACGTAATGCCCTGGTGCGGCTGACTACTCTATCCCTTAGAAGGACTAAATCTTTCAAACTGGGGTTATTTATAATTACTTCATCCAAGTCTAAGTTGACCTCTCTAAAGAGCTTGTTTCCTAATGCGCCTAGCTCCTCAACTACTGGGCGGCGTTTTTCAATAGGGAGGCTTCTCAAATAAGAGAGCATATATAGGTAAGCAATAGTATCAGAATCTTGCCTTGCTCTAAAGAGCTGGCCTGCAAGATAACCTAAAATAACTAAAGAGAAGGTTTCGATACAGATGGGTATTTGAGGGTCAATAGAATAACCTGCAATTTGCAGCCTTGCGCCTGCATTATCCAAAAATGCGCCTAAGTCTTTTAGGTTAGTGAGAAGCGCCTCCAATTCCAAAGGTATGTTTTGCAGTTCAAGGGCATTATTGATCCTGCCGGATCCGATGGCCCGCGCTGCTCCTCTATAATCATCTGCCCAGATTAAATCAACCTTAGAAATTAACTTTCCATCTAAATCGGCCCAGCCCGTAACAACTAATAACCCTTCATTATGTATTTTATCAATCAACTCATCAGTTAATTCTTTACCATATGCCCCCACTACAGAACAGCCCGATAATTTAGCATTTTTAATATATCTATCTAATACCTTAACTGTTTTCTCAGAATTATGGATGCCTATCCCCGCAAGAACCTTAGGCACAATTTTCTTTAATAGGGTGGGGTAATCTCCGAAAGACGAACTAAAGATGTAGCCCTCCATATGGTAAGCCGTAATAATCTCTGCAAGTTTATTTATAAAAGTATCGGTATAACCCGGTATATCCCTTGCCCAGTCTTTCGTATCTAATAATAAACCAACCCCTTTACCGCTGACCAGCTTAAATAATTCTTCCACATCGAGTGTTTTTATGCCCAAGATACCGTCAATCTCTTCTTTTGTTAGCTCATATACAAACCTTTCTCCATCTTTGGTATTTACTTTGCCCCACCAAGCAACAAGTCTGCCATCCTTGGTAAGCTGTGTATCTATTTCAAGTATCTTTGCGCCTTGAGCCATGGCCTCTTTTGCTTGTTCTATGTTTTTCATTCCGTGAGCAATAATAACCGGAGCCTGCCAGTTAATCTTATTCCCATCGGTAAAGACAACTTCCTTAGCAGGCAGACCGCCCCCATATACCCCAAATTCGCCATTTACTATCTTGCCTCTGATGCTGGGGTTAGCGGGGTTGTAGTAGTCATCTCTTACTTTGTCATAAACCCAGCCTAAAGGTATCTGGGTTGCTTGCCGGATCTTCTTTCTTCTTTCTACAAAGATTTTAGAAGCTGGATTCTTGTAGGTGTCTTCGAATGAAGCAACTCTTCTTTCTGCGAGTGCCCGTTTATAGGATTCTGGCGGTGACTTAATCTTCTGCTGTAAGAATTCTAAGATTTGCGGTAAGTCATTAAGCAGTTCTCTATCTAAGTCATCAGTGGCTCTCCCTTCTTCTAAAAGCATGGGGCTAATCCCAGGGAAGAGCCTTGCGGTAAAGAGGCTGCCTTGATTTTGAATGCGCATACCATAATCTTGCGCCCACTCTTGGAGCTTCTTTCCGGCAAAGGAATCTTTCTTGACGTCATCAGTGGCTTGGTTCCAGACAATCGGCACGATAAAATCCCGGTCATTTATCTTTGCTGCTGCCTCAATGAAGATGTAATCTTTATATAATCTTAAGCTTGGTATATTCTCTAAGAGCACGTTATAAAGCTGTGAGTCTTCTTCTAAGATAATCTCAGAAGCCCTTACTACGCTGTTAATCTGCAGGCTCTTAGGATGGATGTTTCCTCTTTCGGCTTCAATGCGGCAATTGTAGCTATAATCCTTGGATATTCTTTGTCCAGCAACGGTTAATGCGCTGTTAATTGAAGGCCTTAATCCATAAGTGCTGATGATTTCGCTATAGGCAGCATCCTGCAAGGAGATATCCCGCTCCTGTTTTATCCCTCCTGTATCGAACCATACCCCTTCCACAGGGACAGCGTAAAGCAGGCCCTGGCAGTCTTTAAGTATTCTGGTAATAGGGGTGTCCTGGGTTTGGGTAGCAAAGCTGGGGACAATCTTGCCAAAATTATCTATGTCTACACTTTCACCTTCCCTTCCGTTTAATACTTTATCTAAATAATTATCCGTTGTGTATTTCACTTCACCTGATTCAATCGTCATCGTCCCCTGCTGATCAACAATCCCTGCCAGCTGCGTATAACCTAAGAAGGCCTTGATTCCTATGACAGAGAAGGCAGGATTCATTAAGATGCATTCGCCATCCACCAAAGCTCCCTTTCCTTTAAGCTGCTCTTTCATCTCATCGGGGGTACTGGCTTTTTGCAGGCTGTATCTTTTCTGGAAGTCGTCATATTTTTCTATGAATACCTCTACTTTTAGACTGCCTTCTGCTAATTTTCCGAAGCCGTATCTTTCACATTCTTTATAGCCCATCTTCAAGAATAGGCAGGAGAGGCCTTCTTTTACCGCTGAATGCTGGGCGAAGTATTCCTGCATCTGCTCAGGGTTAAAGGTGATCAGGGAATCGCCGTAGATTACGGCAAACATAAAGCTGTCCTGGTAGTTGTGCTCGATGTTGATAGAGATATCTAAGAGCGACTCCAAAATATAGGAAGGCTGACCCTTAGATTTACTTTCAATAGGCAAGGTGGCTAAAATCTTTCCTATCTGGGTGTATTTAGGATTACGCTGGGCCTGACCGCCTGCGGTTACTACCACGCTGTGCGGCTTATGTTGCCTAAGGAGAGTTTCTAATGAGTAATCTCCATCCGCAAGATTCCATTCTTTTGCCAATCTATTGATATCTGCCCTGATCACGCTTAAGATGCCTAAGCCATTACCTTTTACTACTATTTTTGGCAGTCTTTGCTTTACCTCAGCCGGCACCTTTTCATCAATGACAATGGTACCTTCATCGAATATTGTATTGTTAGGCCAGTTATAGACCTTAAAGTATTCTTTAAAAGCGTTCTTCTGCTCTTGGTCATATATTGACAGATATACGCTGGTAGGAAGCTTAAATCCTTCTTTGGCGTTCTGGCGGATATGCAGCCAATCCTGTGAAGGCAGGCCTCCCCCATATACTCCAAATTCGCCATTTACTATTTTGCCTCGGATAGTGGGATTGGCGGGGTTGTAGTATTCATCCTCTATTGCATCATAGAGCCAGCCTAAGGGTATCTGGCTTGAGCTGGAGGCGATGCCTGAATTTTCTTGGTCAATTTTTTGTTTTAATTCCTCTATTAACTTCTGTCTCCTCTGCTGCAATAGTTCAGTAGCGGGTTCGTTATAGACATCAGTCATAGAGAATAGGCGCTCTTGTTCTAAGGCTTTCTTCCAGGCTTCAGGTGCAGGAGAAGTATGGCCTTGTAAGAAACCCCAGATTTCATACATGGACTCATAGAGTTCTCTATCAAGGTTGTCAATTGGCTTTCCTTGTTCCAAGACCTGCTGGCTAAGGCCCGGGAAAATTCTGGCAGTGGTTAACATATGTGCTGCGCCAGGGGCCCAAATCTTATTCATATCAATACCCAAGGCGCTAAGCCACTCTTCTAAGGAGCGGTTCATATGGGTAGTGATTTTGTTAGTTTCTCCATCCTGCAGGCTCCAGAGTAAATGCACTATCCAGCTTTTATCTTTACTTCTATCTTCACCTTTATCTTTATGTAATATGGGCGCCTCAGACATTACTACCTGCGGATAAAGATGCAAGTCTCCTCTCCAATTTACCATGTGGGCCTGAGATTCGCTGTCTAATTGAATTCTTCCGTTAAGGTATGAGGCAATCTGTATGGAGTCCGGAGCAATGTGTGAATCGGGGCCGGCTTCAATGATACTGGCGTAGCTATGGCTTGTAACGTTAGACTTAGACGCAATCGATTGCTCAAAACCAAAGATTAAACCTAACTCCTTATTCGCCTGGCCCTGGCCTAAGATAATCTGAGATTCTTCTATGGTCCTACCTGTATCCAGCCAGTCGCCTTCTATGGGAATTGCCCAAAGATTAGAGCCTGCGCCCGGATGGCGTAAGACTTCAGCCAATATCTGGCGCATTAAAATCTGGGTTACATTAGATAAACAGGTATCTAACGCCTGAATATCGTTTACCTCCTGTGCCTCTGTAAATCTCTTTTCCAGGGATTTAGCTAACTTTTCAAGTTCCTGGCCTAACTCATTCAAGGAGATTGTCTTTCCATTGAAGCCTTCGCGCAGGCCATGTAGCCTGGTTTGGATATCTTCTAATATGGAGAGGCTTGAGGCATTGAATTTCTTCTTGGCATCTTCTATCTGCTTTACGTTGCCTCTAAAGATAAACTCAAGTATGTTTACGTTCTCGCTCATAGGAGGCACCAGGTCACCGAAGGTGTCCACATTTGCGCCATAAGTTAGGGCTTTATCATAGAAACTATTTTTGTTATAGGGGACTTTGCCTTGTTCGATAACGGTAAATTTGCCATCTATGTCTACATCAATGCCGGCTAAGATCGCCCAGCGCACTAAGGCTAGCGGCCCCAAGACAGCAAAGGCAGTATTCATGAGGATGTATTCGTCGTCAACCAATACCTTATATTTATTTCTTAAAATATCTTTGGCTTTATCTAAATCTTCGTCTATGACAAACTTTTCTTTATTTACTCTGATAATGCCGTTGACTACCTCCCCTGTATCTCCCAAAGGTTTTTCTATGAATTGCACTATGCGTAGATTAGACGCTACGCTAGCTGTTCCCCAGCAAGGCGACTCTCTAGCGGGAACTTTTCTTACAAAGACCATCATCCCGTTGACCATCTCAGGACTAGAACTAATAATTTGCTTAACCATACCGGGATTAAAGGTAATCAGGGCATCGCCATAAGTATTGATGTAGGCCGGCATATTCTCAGGATAAATCTGGCTTAATACTGCAGCGGGAACCAAGAGTTCTTCTTGCAATGTGGCGGGGAGGTTTTTATTCAAACTCTTTATAGGCAGATAACCATTGAACTTGCCGATCTGGGTATATTTGGGATTACGAGAGGATTGCCCACCGCCGTGTAAACCGACGGTTAGGCTGTTACCCAATAAATCTATCAAATTATATGTGCCGGGAGCTAAGTTTAGCTCTTTAATTAATTCTTCTGCTAAGGCCCTGATGATACCTAAATTAGCAATGCCATTACCGCGCACCCTGGCTCCCCTCCTGTAAGTTTCTGGGTCTGCCACAGGGATAACTTTAGTGTCTCTGGGATAATCTTCAGGATTAATTTGAGAGGCATACATAGCAGCCTGGATTTTATTAAAGGCGGTCTGGAAGATGCGCTTTATACGCCAGCCCTCTTTGAAGGCGGCCTGCATATCGATTTTCATCAACATGCGGTTGTATCTATGGGAGAGGATTTCGCGGTTGCTTTCTTCGAAGGCTTGCGCCTCTAGATGGGCCTCATCTGCTATATCATCCCAGGCAATGCCCTTCTTCAAGGCGTGTTCTTTGGTGGCGAGCTCTATTGCCCCGTGGGCAAGAATGGCGGCTAATTCCGGTGCGGCGAGGTTCAGGAATTCTTCTTCCGAATGAACAAGAATATAGATAGAGTTACGCTTTTCGCCAATGTGATCGTCAATATCTCCGGGTGAGCGGTTACGGTTAACAACCAGGATTACGTTAGCTGCTTTGAGGATTTCGTAAATGTCTATCTGCCCTAAGACCTGGGGCAATTTAGCCACTAAGCCTTGGGTGAGTTCTCTGGCAGTATAGTAGAGCTGTGGGTCTTGCTGACAGAAGGGCATCTGCCAACCATCAATTGTCCCGGAGAGCAGGCAACCGCGGAATTCCATCTGAGCTACTTCTATCTCGGCATTAACCCTTAAATGGTCATCGTGGGAGAGGCGGCCTCTGCGGGAGCTGGAGGCAGTGGGTTGCAATTTTATAGAGCCTCGCGCGTTGCGGACATCTTCTATAAATTTCTCGCATATTTGAGCAGCAAATGCGCAGGCCTGTTTTGGCTCAATGCCATTCTTAATAAGGTGCAACTCAATTACTTCGTGGAGTAAACATGCGGCTAACTCTAATGCGGCTAAATCGTCCTGATGTAGAAAGAGATAAATTTCATTGCCTTCGGCAAAGCCATCAGGCGGGCCGCGCTGCGGTTCAGAAATCCAGAAGATTTGCTTTGCGGCGAGGACGTCTAAGATATCCAGCGTCCTTAAGCCGCCCGGCAATAATACAACTTTACCCCTTAATAAATCCGCTGCCTGTTGGGCGATGTTATCCTGAGTGATGTTGAATAATCTACCTTCAGATTTGGCCTTAGTAACTCTCGCCCTGTAGTCCTGGATGTCTTGGGAAGAGTGCTTACCCTGTAAGGAAGAGCTGGAGGCGGGACCTTGATTTTTCTGTTCAATTTTTTGTTTGGCATCTTCGATAGGCAGGGTAGGTCCGGTGGCTTGCGGCTGATTGTTTCCGCTCTTTTTTCCGCCACCAATTAGGTGTTCAAACACTGCTTCCTGGTCTGCCTGAGCTGAATTTTCTCCCATAGAGTGAAGCTTGTTGTTTAATAATAATCTTAGCCAAGCCACAGGAGGTTCTTCTATTTGAGTCTGTAGCCACCTCATTGTGGCATCGAATTCCTGCCAGTTTATCCTGTTATCCTTTGTGTCTTCTCTACCCACCTCACCCCTAGGCACCTCGGGATATAGCTTAGCAGTGTAGGTATTTATGTCCCATATCTTACCGAGGCCAAAGTTATTAGTCTTTGCTACAGCTGCTATCCAGTCTACCAATTCTTCTTTACCTAAATTAATGCGTTCTTCTTCTCTTGTTTTATCCTGAGTAACCAGTTTGTCTGAACCAAGCGCCTTTAACCACGCCTCAGGCGGAGGGGAGATTTCGTGACGACGTAACCATTCTATAATCTCATCGTACTGAGTCTTCTCCATCTTTTCGGGATTAGGATAGATTCTGGCTTTGTCAGGTTGTAATAAATCCTTGCCAAATATTAATTCCAAGAATTTAGCCAGACCCACATTAATTTGTTCTTTTTCCTTATAATGCTCATATGCTCTTACCATAAATAAACTTAAACTTTCACTTGCCCATGCATCTTGGTTCGGATTATCTTCATTGTATTCCACTACTCCAACAGGATCAAATTTTGTCCAGTCATAGTAAAATCTCCAATTACCAAAGACTGAGATAATACCGCTCTTGGCACCCACATTTATTATCATTGACCTGTTTTGCATATAGAGTCTTACATCCTCACCCAAATAGGCATCACAGACAACTGCCTGTTCAGGTAGCTTAAAGCTTTCTTGCTGACCCTGAGCATAAACCTCTGATTCATAAACCCTGCCTCCTTCGCCTAAGTGACCCGCCACCTGGGCGTCTCTGCGGCTAGGAAATTCATTGGCTTTCGCTACCAAGTTTCCCTCATTGCCTTCGCCTAAGAGCATATTTAACTCGGTGTCTTTAGCACCGGTATCGCCCCAGTAGCTGTCTATGGGAATACCCACTAACCTGCCTCTGCTAAACTTCTCAGCAAATACCTCGCCATTCATAGCAGCGTGTATATCTGACCAAAATTGCTCCGCTTTCTGCTTTGCCTCTTCTTTTGCTACACCTTTATCAGCAATTCTTCTGACCGTACCACCTATGCGTGCAGCAATATATTCCCCCCTGCCCGCAGTCTTGGCAGGAATCAAGTCACCATAGGTATCAATGGGAATCTTATAGACGCAGGCTCTTTCTAACACACTATCGGCCTGCAAGTTAATCTTTCCATTCTGATCTATCTCAAGGTTGCCTTCTTTATTAATTAAACCTGCCAGATAAAGCATTGCCAAGATGTCGTATAGGCCATTCAACATAAAGGCAGGGTTCATCAATACCAAAGGCTCTTTGCTATCCTCGGTGCCACGCATAAGCACTCCTATCTCCTTAAGATAATCAAGCAACTTCTTCCGATTCTCAGGTTTCTCTAAGTCTGCCCCTGAAAACTTAAAGTGGTCACCTGGCTTCTCCACAAACTTCACTATCCTGCCTTCATTGTCTAATACTGCCACGCCGTATTTGGGAGCTTCAAGATATGATATCTTCCTTAATAGCAACACTGAGTCACCTCTCTCGAGCGCTTCTCTTACCATCCCGCCTATGTTGTCGGGATCAAAACAAATGAGCGCATCACCAAAGATATTACCAAACAAAGGATAATCTCCTGCCATCCCTGCCAAGTTAACCATAATTACGCTCAACATCTCATATAACCTTCCACCGGGTAATACGGCGTTAATCTTGCCGCCACCAGCTGGGCCGTGGGCGTGGTTCCTTTTGGCCTCGCCACCACTGTGTAATACCATAGAGGAACCTACTATGGCTTCATTTATAGTACTGCCAGAATGCGTAATCTCACTAGCATGCCTAATAAGCTCTAAGAGGCTGTATTTGCTTCTGGCTAACTTAATCTCTTCTATCATCTCCTTGAATGCCGCTCTTCCGGCTGCAATGGTAGCCATACCATTACCTCTGCCTCCTTCGGGATCAGGGTTGCCTTTAATGAAAGTAGGTGCTTTTGCCTTGGTTTGAGGGAATACTTTAGGCCCAATACTTTCTTCTAGAACCTTTGCCTGCTCAGGTATAAAGGCACTGACAATAATCCTTCCTATTTCCCAACCACTACTAAATACCCCCCTTACTACTTCCTGCATCTTCTTTATGCTAATATCCACTCCATCAAATTTTTCTTTATTTCCTGAATTCGGTGCTTGGGGTTTCTGGTTTTGGTCAGCAAAGTTTTTGTGTATTTCAGTAGCAAATTCGCAGGCTTGTTTTGGCTCAACGCCATTCTTTATAAGGTGGAGTTCAACTGCTTCGTGGAGCAAATCACCAGCTAACTCAATAGCTGTTAATTGGCCTTCGTGTAAGAATACATAAATTTCGTTACCTTCGGCAAAGGCATCAGGCGGGCCGCGCGCTGGCTCAGAAATCCAGAAGATTTGTTTTGAGCTGAGGGCATCTGAGATATCCAATGTCTCAAAGCCGCCCGGCAATAATACGACTTTACCCCTTAATAAATCCGCTGCCTGCTGGATGATATTATCCTGAGTGATATTGAATAATCTGCCTTCTTTCCTAGCCTTGGCAACTCTTGCCCTGTAGTTCTGGATATCTTCGGGTGAGCGTTTGTCTTGTAAGGAAGAAATGGAATCACTGGGATCTTTTGGCGGCTTTGGTGTATGTTTAGTTTTGTTAGCAAGTGCTGTAAAAATATTCCAAGGAATCGCTATAACTATATCGGTAACTGTATTAAATGCCTCTAGGCTTACTAAAGCTATAAAAAGTAGGGCTAGAAACAGGAGCGGCGAAGTAATAAATATAATAGCTACTGTGATAATATTCTTAAATAGCTCCGCTATAAATGGAGCTTGTTGTTTTATTTCCGCTGGCTTTGACTTATCGGAGGTATCTGTTGGCTGTTCAGTAGATTTTCCGGTTGAATCAACTGGTTGAGAGGGCTCTTTAGTTGCTTTACCAATGAAAAGAGGAGGAATGAACCGGTGAACGTATTCATAGCCTTCGAATATTAGCTTTACTGCCTGATAGGTTGCAGGAGGAAGTTTATTGAGTTTAAACTCGAAATGAATACTGGCGAACCTTAGGGTAATATTTGCTGGCGCAACAGAGACAAACCTGCCCTGTTCATCCTGAAGTTGAATCTGAATTACCTTGTCTATGATTAAACGCCTTATCTCTTTCTGTTGCTGCTTAGTAAGTTTAGGAGTGCCCAAAATTATCTCCAGCTTATTACCTTTCTTTATGTTGACAATTGGCGGCGCATGGGGCTGCGCTCCGGCCAAAGAATCCCTTAGGATTTCAGATAACTCGGCTTCAAGGTCTGCAGCTGCCTGCTGATTAATTGTTGGCCCTTGCGTAGTTCCGGTTGTCCCTGCATTATTTGCTCCGGTAGCTGCTCCTTGACCAGGCACAGTACCAGCTGGCTCACCTTCCGTAGCAGTAGATGTTGCAGCTCCGGCAGGCTTACCAGTAGCTTCGCCTTCTTTGGCCGCAGCAGGCTTTGGAGATTCTTTTGCCTTATCTACATTTTGTCCTGACCGAAGTTCTTCTTTAAGGTTAGTAAGTAAATTTTTTAACCGGGAGATTTTTTCCCTGGCTATGTTGATGGCTTCGGGGTTATTGCGCTTGGTGTTGAGTGTGTTGAGCTGAATATTCAGGTCAGTGATGATGCCGGCGCCTCTGGTTTGTCGGACATCGGGAGGCAGGGCAGCGATGAAGCTAATGCCTTCTTTAAAAGTAGTGAGTAAGTCTTTGAGCCGGGAGATTTCTGTCTTGGCTTTGTTAATGGCTTCGGGGTTATTGCGCTTGGTGTTGAGTGTATTGAGCTGGATATTCAGGTCAGTGATGATGCCGGTGCCTCTGGTTTGGACATCAGGAGGTAAGGCTGAGATGAAGCTTAAGCCTTCTTTAAGGGTGGTGGCTAAGTCTTTGAGCCGGGAAATTTCTGTCTTGGCTTTGTTAATGGCTTCGGGGTTATTGCGCTGGGTGTTGAGTGTGTCAAGCTGGGTATTCAGGTCAGCAATAACTTGCGTTGCCTGCCTCCTTACGCTTCTTGGCAACGTAGCTAATAACTGGTGAGTAGAAGTAAAAGTATTTAAAATGTCTTTCAATAAATCTATATTGCTCTTAATATTTTTAACCTTATCCTTGTCCCTTTCGGTATTTAAACTGCTAAGCTGACTGTTAAGGTCATTGATGACGTCAGTTCCTTGGTTTCTTACACCTTCCGGTAGCTCTGCAATGAATTCGCGGGCAGAGAGAATAGTATCTAATAGGCTTCTAAGGAAATAAATCCGTCTTGATATTTTAGGTATCTTATCCGGGTCGCTTTCAGCATTCAACTGCTTATATGTGGTCTCGAGTTCAGTGATAATTTGACTCGCTACAGTACATATGAATCCAAATCTAATTCTCTGGAGAAATTCTGGGGTATTAACAACTGCATTTAAAATATCCATGAGCAACACTATTTGTTGTTTAATAGCTTTTACTCGATCTGAATTCCTCTCTAAGTTTAATTGATTAAGCGTATTATTAAGGTCTTCGATAACACGCGCTAGGTTGTTTCTAGTTTCTACGGGAAGACTATTTATTAGTTTATTAGCCTGGACAAAGTAATCAGAAAGTGTTTTAAGTAAATCATCTGTTATCATCTTCCTAATCGCTGTGACTCTGTCTGAATTCCTTTCGCTATTGAGCTGGCTGAGGGTAGGCATAAGTTGTTCATTAATGAATTTATCGGCCTCCTTTCGTATTTCAGGAGAAAGGCCAGCTATAGCTTTATTTACATTATCAAAGGTAGTCAGAATATCTTTGAGAAATTCTATTTGGCCCTTAATGGCTTTAATATTATCCGGATTACGTTCGGTATTTAAGCGACTAAGTAGATCTCTTAGGTTCTGAATAACGTCGTTTCCTTGAGCCCGTGTTCCAGTTGTAAGCCCGGTAACAAATTTTAGCGTTTGGACAAAAACATCCAATATTTCTTTAAGAAAATCTATTTGTTTTATAATTGCTTTTGTATTATCCGGGCCTCTTTCGGTTTTTAACCTTTCGAGCGCAGTGTTTAAGTCTGTAATGACTGTATTAGCTTGATTATTTACCTCAAACGGCAAACCAAAAAGTAACCTATGCACTGCCACAGCAGCGTTCAATATATTAATAAGTAATTCTATATGGGAAATCTTTTGTATTATCTGCGCTTCATCCTGAGTAGCTAACAACAGATTCTTCAAGTCTTCTCTTTCCGTGCCCAAATCAGCAATAATTTTCTTAACCAATCCTTGTACATTTTCAGGTACGCCTTGTATCAATTCATTAGACAATATATAAATATGAAACCCTTTGACGATATGAGCCTGCTTTCTTGTTATCCCTTTATTGCGTAATTCAAGAATTCGTGGCGAATTCTTCTGATTATCTGGAATTAAGCTGACGAACGCATCGACCATAGAGTCAAAGATAACATATATCGTATTCATTGTCCTCCTGGCATCGCCAAAACCTTTCTTATCAAGGAAAATATCTATTTGGCAAAGCAATGGTTGAATTACTGGCATCAAGGAAGGAGGCATATTTCTCTTTATTTCTGCTAATTCTTTTTGAATTTGAGCAAATTCCCACCTTGAAACAATATACTCTGCAATCTTTAAAAGAATGATGACCCCGATAACGCCTCCTATATACTGGATTACAGTTATAAAAGGAACTTCCCAAACAGAGCCGCTTGGTAAAATCAGGGTAAAGTAATCCGGGGTAGGAATAGCCATAAACCAAATCAGGCATATAAACGTCATCAAGGCATAATTTACTATATTCCAGAGGATTCGTTGGGAAGTGCGGTGGTTTTGAATGTGCTTGGACTCCACCAAATTGACTAAGCAACATCTTAAAGCAATAAAGATGCCCACTATGCCTAATGTCCCTATAAAGACGAAAAATGTTCCCGTAAAGACTGAAAATGAGGGGATAATCTTCGCTTCTTTAAGGAAATAACTTGCAATCATTATTCCTATAGCAACAATTATTCCTACGTATTTCCCCAAGGCATCTAACCAACCCCAACCGTCCTTCCACCCACTCTTACCCGGTTTATTCTCCATTAAAAACCCGCCGGCGAATAAAGAAGTGGTGAAAACAAGGGAGATAAACAAAGCTAAAACATTGGTTAAATCCATGCCTAAACTCAAAGCAAGGAAGTTTAATAGAGTGAAGGTGATACCAAGGGCATAGCAGATTAAATAGGTTGTTAGAGGCTTCACTGTTTGGACCTTTTCCCATAATCTATAGTTAGTATAGTTAGCTGCTTTAGAAGTTATAAATTGGAAGTCCGAACCCTTATAACTTAAAACTTGGGAGACAACCTCAATCCCATAGCGAGTGGCAAAAAGGAAGATATCCCTTATTCTTTGAGATAACCATATAGAAAATCCGATAAGCCATCCCCCTAAGAAGAATCCTATTACGCCAAAGGTAAGTAAAGAGAACGGCCATCCTATTAATGGCAACTGAAAAATGAACCATCCCGCCATCAACCCAAAAGCTACGCCAAAAAAAGCTCTTATTTTAGAAAATCCCGTGGATCTACAGGTGTTAAAAAGCCCGTTGAAGGTTAAGATTTGATTAAATAAAATACCTGTAACTAAGAAAAGGGCCGATAGGCCAACAAAAGGCATAAAATCAAAGATAATTGCTAAAGGAATAATTAATATGTTTATAAGCCCAAATGGGTTACTGACATAAAATCTCCTTTCATTTCTAATTGCCAACCTTTCAGAGAGAGGCAATGGCCCAAAATCAGATATTCTTTGCATATAGTAACTTTCCAAGATTTGGTTTATCCGGCCTGACCAGCGCGGGGGAGCCTTATCCCATTCGGCCGTGCTAAAACTCTCCCTGAATTTATGCCCTGTGGACTCGGTTAAGGCCGGTCGCGGCTCTTCATCCAACGCAATAGCATTAGAGGCTGCCTCCCATAGAGCGGCAATATCTTCAGATGCGTAAGGAGCGTTACAGTTAAAAGGAATTAAAGGATATAAGGAGGAACCATTGGAAGGCGTGGTTAAAATATCTCCTAAAAATACACGCTGATTATTCTCCCAACCCGTAGCAGTAAAGTCATTCCAGCCCAATAAAGAATTCCCGTGGCCTTGCTCTACCAAGCGGGAACCGTCTCCTGCGGGCATCACGTAACTCGTAGTATCTCGATAACCAACCATACCAACGATATTATTGGAGATTAATCTTTTAATGTCTTTCACAAACAAATCCAAATTTAGATTGTTGGCATTTCTATCTATGATGTGGAGATATTTAATCTTAGTGATAATATCATAAGGGAGAGTAAATATACCATTCATTGCCAAGGACTTAAAAGTGAAAGGAGTCCCGATATAGGTATAATATGCTTTACCGCCAGAAATTCTTTCGAAAAGCTCACAATATTCTTTGCATGCCTGAAAGGGTCCTCTTACCTTTAAATCTTCAGGAAGATCCTGATGCAAATCAAATTTGTTATCAGTAAGTACTAATAAAAGATTTTTGCCAAAGCCTGCTTCTCTTAAAACAAGCGCCTTTTCTAATATATTAAGAGCGGTATCAGTGTTATCTATTCCTGTTTTCATCACTATTTCTCGATAAATTCTTAAGGCCAACTCTTCATCCGAAGTTAATGTCTTATCAGCTACTTTTGCCATAACCCTCCAGATTGGAATATATTTCGTAAGGAGGCTGTGGAGTAATTCTTTTATTTTTTCTTTCGCTTCTTCATCAGTGAATGACGGCCCACACTTACTCTTCACTTCCTTAACCAACTCAAGAATAGTAGGAACCCTATTGTCTATTAACCAATTTAAGGCATCCATTGTCTCAGTTAGTTTACCTTTCTTACCATCAGGGGCGTCTTCGATATCACTTGCTCTCCTCGCGCCATGGAAAAAGGGACCGACATAGTTAGTCAAAATATAATCGCCGCTTGCTTTAAATTTTTCTATCTCGGCAGGATCAATCTTTGCAGGACCCCTTGTAGGTCTTATTACAGAAGCCAGGGATTGTAATAAAAACCAGATTCCGGAATACATAAGATAAGCGGTATTGAAAAGGACTAATTGCGCCAATGTGGCTCTGAAGAATATGCCTGCCTGGATATGCCCGATAAAATAAGACGCGGTAAAACCTGACATCCAGAGGCTAAGGGCGTAGAATAAAACTATCTGCAGAGAGACCAAAATCACTGTTCTTAGCCTTCCGAAACCTGTTGTTGGCCTAAAATGATAATATAGCGATAGGCCTATTAAAGATTGGCTCCAGGCGGCCCATCCCCAAGCTTCAACCAAGAAAAGAATACCAACAATATTCCTTAAGAACCACTGACCGGTTAAAGAAACAGGAGAAAGTAAGATGAGAACGCCTAAGGCAAGAAAACTAAAGCTGAAAACGCTGCGTATAATCATTTCTATTATACCGAAATAACGCCCGCTGTGAAACTTCGTAATTCCAAATACTATGCTGAACAAAAGAATTGCAGAAATTCCTATAGTTACCGCTGTAAGAGGAAGAGAAGATAAAATGGGAGGCAAGAATGCCAGGCTGGATATATTATATCCGCTGAATATCCAGGAAATAAGAATACCTGTGCCTACAAAATGGGGTAAATAAGCAACTATTTCCGTTGCAAACGGATGCAGAGCCTTAGTTCCTTTAGCAATACCAGAAAATCTTCTTAAGGATACAGGAAATAGACTTAAAAATGTTGCCTTGGGAGACCTTGTGATTATATACAACCCTATAGCCATAACAATATTCAAAAGAATAGGATAGACTCCAAATGCAGCTACAAGATAAACGAATAGGGGTATGGGTACACCCAATACATGTAAGAGAAGATAAGATGCAATTCCTATTATCGGGGATAATATACAGGCAAGGCGTACATTCGAGGGGGCGTCAATAAAATATTTCTTTATTTTAGGATTATATATGCCCATTAAAGTTAAAGCGCTGTATTCACCGGCTAACTTTTTCAATACTTCTTTCATCTTTTCTTTGTCTATCTTTTTCAATATGCCGGCCTCTAGCAATTTTCTCTCAATTATTTCCTTTCTTGCGGGATCTCCACTCGCTCTACTTACTTCATCAAGCCCGATGTCTCCTCTTAATGCACCCCTCCCTGCTTCTCCCACATCTAATCCTAACTCCTCTATTATCTCCTCTCTAATAGGTAAATATGTAAATCCGTCTTTTCGGAGCGTTTCTTTAAAATGTTTAAATTCAAAACCGTCTTTTGCAAAATCTTCTTTAATAATTTTTATAAACTTATCCCTATTATCTAAGTTGCCTTCCAATCCTTTTATAAATTTAGAGATATAATATTTTACTTTATCGTTTATTTCTGCATCAGCCGGACCAATTAGAGAATACTTTGGAGAGGCTTCTACGTTAGGTAAACCAACAATCTTTACTTTCCATTCATCTTTACCGCTTGGCTGTATCTCTATGGCACCCCTTGCTATTTCAGAAGCGTAATATTTTGCCAGGCCTTTTATAAACGTATCTAATTTCTCTAATATTTCTCTCCCCTCCGGGCTATCTTCACGTATGTAATTATTTGCCAAAAACTCATAAACATAACTATAAAGGTGAACTATCTCGGGATGAAAAGCTATTTCAAATTCACCTTTACCTGCGAGGACATTATCAGCAAGAGCGCCACCAGGCATAGAAGCCTTTCCAACGCCTAATACTTTGCTCTGCAACCGTTC
This sequence comes from Candidatus Omnitrophota bacterium, assembly GCA_028717245.1. Classification (NCBI taxonomy): domain Bacteria; kingdom Pseudomonadati; phylum Candidatus Omnitrophota; species Candidatus Omnitrophota bacterium. The sequence goes on along the minus strand of JAQUOD010000002.1, from coordinate 107,308 downwards.
ATAGGCTTTTTTCGAAATATCATCAGTGAATTTCTTCAATCCACTTCTCTTCCTTCTCTCTTTGTATCTTTTGTAGAGATGAACAAAATAAAAGGAAGGGGCAATTATAGTCAAAATCACAAAAAGCGCTCCCCAGATTATTCCCAATGTTAATCCATTGGAAAGGAATGGTAAGGGCGCATTATTGCCCGAAGCCACAGGTTTTTTAACTAATTTCTTCTCCGCTTCAGGACTTAAGGTCCCTGTTCTTCCGTATTTATCGTATACAATTATTTTTTCTTCCCATTTATTGTCTCCGACTACCCAACTTGGCCAGAGATTTTCGGAATCAAAAACCTGTATTTGTGACCCATCTTCAAGGAAAATAATCTTCTGCAGTTTTTCTATATCTTCTACTCTATTGTCTGCCTTTGAGTAAACAGGCGAGGGATAAGGAACTTTTGTATCAAAATAAATAATTTTGGTATCGGGTATACCCAATAAAAAATCCAGGGGACCGTGCTTGATTTGCCATTCTTCAGCATAAGGTACGTCCATGCGTGTAGGAATATAATATTCGGCAAGTTTATAATTGCCATTTTTGATGGAATATTTATAAACTTCGTTTCCATTCAGGATTACCTTGCTTTCAAAAGTTGCTATTTCTATGCCTCCCGGCTTTAAGGTTATACTCTTTGACAAGACAGTTAAAGGCGCAGAATTCTTAACCCACCACATATTAAGGATAATCTTTGAAGTATTCTCACCAGTAGGAACAACTATCAATAATCCCCTGCCTAACGGGTCGCTGGGTAAGGTGTAGAAGTAAGAAACTGGGCCGGTTTTTTCTGTGGCTTGGATTTCCGTATCTGTGCTCCCCTGCCATAAAATTGGGGTCTTCTTTACCTGCGTAAGCTTTGTATCGGGTGTAATTCCAATGATTATCTGGAAGGCTTTATTGCCGCGATTCTTATAATTATCCGGAATATTATAGATTTTGCCAAGGTTTACGGAAGTAAAGACATTAGAATTATCCTTTTCCCAATCTCCCAGAGCATCTCGCTGGGCCTGGTCTATTTCTCCTATTGCACTCAACTTCATATCTTCCCATAAATCTCTATTATTAGATTCCTTCCTGTAGGCATCTTCCATATCGCGAGTAATTATATCTTTCATAAGTTTTACGCCATCGGTCTGGATATTATCCGCGGGCAGCTCGCGGCCATTTACTACATAGACAAATCTTGTCTTGGCAGGTTCATCCTTAATAGTAGACCACTCATCTACCCAGGTGCGGGTTTCGGGAACCCATCTCTGGGTTACATCGACTGTCTGGCCTAAATTATCTACGTAAGAATATGCCTGCTCTAATTCCACAAAACGGCCTGTTTCTTCATAGGCATAGCCGCCCCAAATATGAGAAGGATACTGCCAACGATACCAAACCTTGCCTGTCTTCAGGTTAGTGTATCTTACCCTGTAGAAGCGCTGTTCATCATCCATACCCAAGCCGTGTTCTACATCCTTATCATCCGTATTCTTAAGCTCTAAGATGGGCTCGCCGCCGGGTGCTTTATCAATAAAATACCCTTCGTAAGGAATCCTGGTTAAGCTGATAAATTGCTTAGTGATAAATATGGTGTTGGCGCGGTCAATAATAACTGAACCTCCCAGCGTATCTCCGGGGACAGCGTATTCATAGAAAATCTCACCGTCAATATTGGATTCTGTCTTAACCAGAGTTAAGTCATTTTCAGTTAAAGATTCTACGGGCTTATTCTTTATCTGCGCTATTACGCCTTTGATATCTGCTTTTTGCGCATCGCTGAAATTATATATATCAGTTACTTTGGCTGATTCCTTAGAATCCATTCTCTTTGCTATTATATATACTTGCTTATTTTCATCTAATAATTGGAGGAGCTCTTTTTCCTTTTCATCCGGCAGATTAAGAAGTTTTACGCCCTCTTTATCCAGCAGCTGAAGAAGCCTTGCTTCTTCCGGCTGATATACATTCACATCCTGGAATTTGGTAATCAGGTATACGTCCTTGAGGTCAAGCGAAGCGCTAATCCTAACCCTGCCAAAGGCATCGAGGGGTTCGCGATAAGTAAAGTTAACTAACTGCCCATCTTGAGTGTAAGTGCCAAACTTTGTGAGTTTAAGCCCGGCGAGCGGAAATGAAGTAAGCGTATCGGTCAGAGGGTCAAAGATTTGGATATTCTCCCAATCAGGGCTCTCGCCTAACATATATGTAATAACGCCTAATGATGGCTGGAACGCGGGTAATGGCTGAGGGTTTTTATAATAAGTTAATACTGCGGATGGGCTTAAGGTTGGAGTTTCGTTATCTTGCGGCTTAAGATATTCGGGTGAAATCTCCTCCGGAGGGGCGCGTTGGCTATTAGCATCTATAGCTACGGTAGGAACATACCCTTTGGATCTATTTGCCCACATCCTCGTAACAGCATCGATTACTTCTTGTTTAGGCGTGCCGTCAGCCCTCCACCATCCAAAGTGCGCCTCATTACCAAATGTATCGGGGTAAACATCAAAAACAGCGCCTGCTGTGGTCTGCCTGTCAGGGGCGCCACCTTTCCAGAATTCATCAAAAGCAGTCATAAATGCTGCGCCTAAGACATTCTTCTTCAAGTTATCCTCATCATCCAAATCATCCAATAAAGATTTCCATATATTTTCTACTGCCCTGGCTTGCGCTGCCAAATCTTCCTTGCCTGTGTATTGATTCCAGGAATCAGCGCCTGTTTCAGAGATATATATGGGTTTACCAGAAGCCGCTATTGCTTCTTCTACGGCCCCTGAAGGATTATCCCAGTGATAAACGTTCAAGCCCCAGATATTTACTGACGGAACTTGCCTGGTTACCAAGCCAAAATCATCTTTAGTGGAAGGGACTCCGTCATACCCGTAGGTTGAGAAAACCAGGCGATTAGGGTCTTTTTGGTGGGTTATTTGGGCTGCTTTCTCTAATGCTTGATAATAAAAATCAAGCGGCTTTATTTTTACGCCGGACGCTTTTGAGGCCTCCTCAGCATCTGCGGCAAAATATTCGGGATGGTAATTATATTCATTGCCATATTCATCTCCTATAATCTCCGGGTATTCTTTTTCTGGTGTGTTCGGGTTGTCTTTATGGGCCTCAATATATGGTATGTAAGTTCCGGTCTTGATATCCGGGCCGGCGATAGGGTTCAAAAGTTTTCCATTGGCGTCAAAAATCGGAGTGCCGGGCTGCCTGTCGTCAAAATAAGGTATCCCCTGAATTACACTGATACCATACTTTCTAAAAGCGGCCAATAAGTCTTCACTAGCCACGACATAAGTCCTTACTGTATTTATCCCTTTACCTTTAAGCCCTGCAATCCAAACTTCTTTTATTGTCCCGTTATTATATTCAACGGAAATAGCGTTTGTATTTTTATCTTTACTGATTATCGCAAATATCTCCCTGTTGTTTAGCCCGTTGTAGTTAGCGGGAATAGTAGCATAATATTTCCCTTTTATATTGGATGCTTCGGTATAAAATTTACCTATATTAGCTTCTGTCAGCTTATCCGCATTATCGTTTTTCCAGGCCTCAACAGCTACCCTATCTTCATCGCGATAAAGATCGAATACGAAATTCACGCGTTCTCCGCCCACCGGAACAGCAGATAAGGTAATAGCCCTAATCTCAAAAGGCTTACTTCCCATGAAAAGTTTTCCCTTATCCAAGGTTACATACGGCATGTCAGAATGAACTGTATAGTTTCCCGAGAAATACCGCGCTATATCCAGCCCGACAGCGCTGGCGGGGACTTGGTATACTCCTTTAGGATAGGTGATTTCTACATTATCGGACCCGATAAATAGGCGCGGCTCTTTTTGGATGCCGTCATATACGAGTATGGTCGTAAATTCATTATCATTTTGGTATACGGTCCTATTGTAAACACGTAAGGGTAGCTTGTCTAAATAAGTGATGAGATTACTAAGCTCTCCCGGCTTGCCAAGTTTATCGGCAAAATTATCCTCTCTTGCCTCTGATAAATCCACTTTGTTATCCTCTAGAATTTTAGTTAATTTATCAGGGGTAATTTCTTCGCCAAGCACATCGGATAATAATTTCTTGTTTGTCTTAATATCGTAATAAGTGGACTCCCTAATGACCTGGGATTCCGGATTATAAATATTGAAAATAACGTAGGCGTTAGAAATAACTGAGCCGGAAACAGCATATTCCCTATAAATAACCACAATGGGGTTAGAATGCGCATAATCATAGATGTCGTATTTGATGACGGGGTTTGTTTTTATATCCATACTCGTGATAGTATCTACCCATATATTACTTAAGCCGTATGTTTCATTAAAACGCTCTATTTGAGGAGGCGTAAGGCCTAAACTTTCAAGCTCGGAAACAGAAGAGCCTCTTCCTTCGCCCTTAAAGCTTACGTTATGCGCCAGATCCCAGTTCCAATGGGTTATTATCGTGTCTTCGCCGTTAATTTTTTCTATCTTCCTGACGGATGTTTCTACATCGCTCAGTATGGCCACGGGCACAGAAGCAGAACCGTCAAAAATCTCAAGCCTCAAGAAATCTTTGCTGGTGGTTGCGGCATTAAACTGATAAATCCAGAAGAGCTCGGAGCCGGTAGCCTCAAGGAAGTATTTCTTCTGTTCATCCGTAAAGACGAACCCCCTCTTTGCAAGCTCACCGGATGTGATAAGGGCTTTTAAATCAGCAAGGGTTGTGCCGTTTGTATTAATCTGTCCGTCTGCGCCAACAAGTCCGCCTTCCTGAATAGGGATAGGGATTTCTCCTCCATTAAAAATTCGATAAGTAGTAATTGTGCTCGGCTGGCCGTATTCACCGGCTGTGCCCGCATAGCCGTATCGAACTCCGTTTTCTCCATAAAGCTGGTTTAGAATCCTGCCTTTAACATCAAAGGTTTGCTGTTCGGTCCGGCCTTCCTGCTCGGCAGAGTTATAATAAATAACATCTTTGCTGACAGTTTTATTCTCAACATCAACGCCCGTAATAATGGTTTTAGTCTTTATTTTTCCCGTATCAACGGCGTAACCGATGCTTATGTGCGGCAGTCCGTATTGGTCAAATGTGCCGTCGTAGATATTATAGGTTACTACGCCGTCCCTGACCTGCATTATCAATAACCCGCCAAAATAGGTATTAGTCTCGGGTTTGCCTTGAGGGACAAAGCTATCCTCGGGGTTATTGAATGGAATGTAATACGCAATTTCTTTAGTAGAGCTGTATTTTAACTGGTCTAAGTATTGCGCAGCCGGAACGCCTACCTTATTAAAGATTCCTGTTATCTTGGCCTCATCAAAGGTTGTTTCAACCGGATTAGAGGTAGCATGATTTTCGCGGCTGGCTTGTAGGCTATAAACCCAGGTTTTCTGTCCGTCCATCCCCACTTCCATATAGCCGCCGAATATATTATCTTTGCCTTCTAAAGCAGCAATATATTGCTCTGTGCCTTTGAGGCCGGGGGTAAAGATTAAAACTTTTTCTTCTTTGCCTTCAACTGTATAATTAGCCGTATACCTTCTCTTCTCATCCGGCCCGCTTATGGTTAGCTTTGCCTTGTGGTTCTCTATCTCTTCCAGGATCTCTTCAGGAGTGAGGACGATAAGGTCCTCCAAATCCTTTATATCTGCGGCGGGATCTTTAACAGTCCAGTATCCCCAGGTGCGCAGCGCCTCTCTTGCCTCTAAACTATTGTCCCTCATTTTCTCAGCCCTATCGTAGTTGAATTGCGCTGCTTTAAGCCCGTATTCTATGACATTTTCATTCTCATTATCAATGTTAGTCCCGTCAGCAAGCCGGTTAATATCTTTAGGTATATCGCTGGCAGTCTGGAAGATTTTTGTAACTATGCCGTCTTTTATTTCGTAACCCCACCCGATGAAATGGGCTTCTCTTATCAGCAGGCTCTCCTCGTTTATTTTTACCGTATAAAAAACAGAGGAGACATCGCCGGTTGCCTTATCCTTCACTGTCCATTTGGTTTTATCACGCGATGCCACTTGAGCAGGATCAGGCAGCTCCTCTTTGGTATAGGTGCTGCGGGAAATGTCAATTACCGTGCTTGCCCTGCCTAAACCGCCAAAAGCCGGTATCTGATGTTTGGGCTCGGTCTCTGTGCTGCTCATCGGGGTGTAGAATTCATCCACTTGCCCGGTCGGGCTGTATACTACTGTCCACTTGGATTTAGATTTAAAACTATCGGAAGCATCAACTAAATCTTCCCGCACATAAGTATTTTCTAAGGCGTAAAGCAGGTTATTAATAACAGCCAAGCCGCCGCTTCGCGGGAATTGATGCGCAGAGTCACCGCTATAGATTGAGGCCGTAAAGAAAAAGCTATTGGCATATCCTGTTTTCATATCCCATAATGTCCATCTGACGCTGTCCCCGCCAAGCGGCGTAATAGTATAACTGCCTTGTAAGGCAGATGGTATCCTGTCAATTGCCGCCAAGCCGCCGGAAGACGGTAATGGATTTGAGCTTACAACAGAAGTCGCGGCTGTATAGAAGGATGCAACCAGATTTCCAGAACCTACATCCACGACTCTCCATCTGACTACGTCGCCCGATATATCCATAGCGTAGCTATTCTGTAAGGCAATGGGTAGCTTGTCAAGTGCCGCCAAGCCGCCGGAAGACGGATACTGATGCGCTGCGTCAACATTAGCAGCAGGGACATTGACGGTGTAGAAAGTAGCAATAATATTACCTGTGTTTACGTCCACCACTACCCATCTGACGCTGTCGCCAACTATATGCATACCGTAGCTATTCTGCAAGGCAACAGCTATATTATCAATCGCGCCTAAGCCGCCGCTGGAGGGAAACTGGTGACTCGCATCAGCTGCTGTCTTTGCGGTATAGAAGATGGAAACCTTGCCCGTAGCCGGATCTACTGACACCCATTTGACATTGTCAGCGCCCACCACAAAGCTATAATTATTATTCATAGCAGTAATAATATTATTTACCGCGCCTAAGCCGCCGGTCTTGGGGAATGTATGGGCGGCATCAATAGTAGCGGATACGGGAACAGAAAAAGTGCTTACCTTGCCCGAAACCACATTCAGCACTGTCCACTTTACTAAATCGCCCTGGACCTCAAATGAATAATCGTTATTCATAGCATCTATCATATTATTAATTCCCTCTAACCCGGCTGTGTTATCAGGATAAGCAACAACTTTAAGCCCTGCCGGCGCATAAACTGTGCCCATACCGAATATATTCAGGGCAACAACTTTGTCATTCATAACTTTCATATTCCCGCCCTTAGTCATATAATTCAAGAAAGCTTTAGCAACATCCACGCCGGTCATAGCCACGCTCTCGCCTACATTAAGCGTGCCTCCGGAAAACCCTCCATAACCAATCAAATTAACCGCGCCGCCTGAAACTTCATGATAAGCTATCTGATATTGTGAAACTCTTTCTATATAGCCGCCTTTCTGCATCAGGGTTACGTAACAATTCGCTCCGTTTAAGCCCGGCTCATAGCTTGTCCCTTCAGATACATACATTCTATAGTCAAATGGATTAGCGTATATTACCGAGCCATTGATATCCACAATACTGACATTATTACCGGCACGTATGATTGCCCCTCCTGCTGTCCTTATATAAGTAACCATATTCCAGTATTGATACATAGAGTAGTTTTCAGGGTTAGTAGTGTCAGCATACTTGGCCATTTCTGTTTGGGCGTCAGTAATTTTAGCTTGAGCTGCCCCTACGCCTGCTCTTGCATCTTGGAGAAGCCTTTGGGTATCAGTAACTCCGTTATTGGCGGCGTCTATAAATGACATTATAGCTACTTTGTCGTTGGCTAAGGTAGCTGCAAAGGCCTCCATTATTGCCTTATCGTTAGCTAAAGTATTCAGGAAATTCTGCATTAAGACCTTGTCGTTAGCTAAGGCATTTAGGAAGTTTTGCATTAAGGCCTTATCGTTAGCTAAAGTATTCAGGAAATTTATGATTGCGGCCCTGTCACCAGCCAAAGTATTCAGGAAATTCTGGATGCTTGTTTGACTCTCCTTCAGGTCATCGGAAAGAAACTCCATCAACGCCTTATCCGTGGTGGAGTGCACCTCACTACCGGCTTTCAGGGCATCTCCTGCCGGCAAGGTCGCATTATATCTTAAGGTTACCTTATAATATAAGAGCTTCCCTTGGGCATCATTTATCGGCTCTGAAAAGAGGAGCCCGTTATTAATAAGGTATTGCAGGTCTTTCTTGGTAAGCTTAATCGCGATATCCGGCCGCCTGTCGCCGTTAGTATCTTGTGTGATATATGCCGGGTAGGTATCAAAATTCAACCAGGACTCATTGGCTGCCTTAGTGATTTCTAAGGCTGAAGCGGCTTGAGTGAATTCTTCTTCTGCGCCTACCGGCGTAAAATGAACCTCTTCGCCAGTATCTTTTAAGGTTATCTTATAATAGATGGGGAGGCCGCCTTCTTTGGTAGTTATCGCCTCTTGATTTAATTTCTTATTTTCCAAAAGCTCATTATAAGCTGCCTTATTCAAGATAATCAGTTCATCCGGGTAATCATTGTTATCGTTATCTTTTTCAATATAAGCCCAGATGTTGGGATCATCCAGCGCCTTTTGCCTGGCTATGTAAACCTGCTTCGCTTTTTCTATAGCAATTACGGTCTCCAGCGTTACAGGATACTGTAATCCCTTTACGTCTTTCTGGCCGATTACTTCTCCCACAGTCAAGGTAGGCTTAGGCGTCGGCGTAGGTGTGGGTTTGATGGTTGGCGTAGGTGTCGACGTAGGAGCCGGAGCAAATTCAGCGCCGTTATAGGTTTGAGTAACGGCGTTACCCCAACTAAATATCTCTCTAAAAGTATCTAATATCTTATCCCACGTACTGATTTCTTCTTTGATCCCTGTCGTCTTTTCCGGAATTACTGCGGTAGTGGGTGTCGGGCTTGGTGTCTCGGCGGTTATGGTTGGAGACGGTGTAGATGTAACCGTAGGCGTAGGTGTTGGCGTAACAGGCGGCGCTCTTGCAGGCGTAGGAGAAACTTGAGGTTCAGGCGTAACCGCTTCTTTCACTTTCCAAAGATTACCCATTTCAGTTAAAACCAATCTGGGTTTTCTATCTATATCAACAAAACCCCAGTATTCCTCATTACCAAAGCTATCACTGGCTACGCTAAACGCAAAACCACCTTTATCTTGTGTTGAAGGGCTTCCTGACTTCCACCATTCGTCATTCCATTCCATAAAAGTAACTCCTAAAGAAGGATTCTTAGAATTATGGATACTACTTGAGCCGTCTATCTGGCTCCAAAGATTCTCTGTTGCCTCTGCCTGCGCCTCTTCATCTATCGCATCTTTAGAGTTATTAAAAGAATCCGTGCCTGTCTCCGAAACATACATTGGCTTGGTGATCCCGAGCTCATCGCAGAGGCTTGCCCACTGGGAGAGCGCGGATTGGATAGACTGGCCTCGATAGATATTCATTCCCCAGACATCAACCGAAGGAACCTTTTGTACTATATCTTTACCGGGCACCTCTCCGTGAGCAGTTGAAACCGGATGATTAGGGTCTAATTTATGGGCGGCCTGGGCAGCCTGCTCTAAGGCGTTATACCAAGTATCAATATTTCCGCTAAACCATTCCGGATGATAATTATATTCATTGCCGAATTCCCACATTAGGATTGCCGGGTCATCCTTGTGTTCGGTTATATAACCCTTATAGTTGCCTGTCGCTATATCTTTTGCATTATCAAAACCTACAATCACTTTTATCCCTGCATCGGCAAATGCTTTTAAAACATTTTTATCAGTTATAATTCCATAAGTGCGGATAGTATTTATCCCTGCTGCCTGCATCAAGGGGATATCCTTCTCATACCATTGGCTGAACTGGCCTCCCTGCGTGCCTTTTCCGGCAGGGCTATAGGTAATGCCTTTAATCTGATACGGCTTGCCATCCACTAATAATTGATAACCTTCAACTTTAACTTTGTTATTTGACTGAGCATAAACATTTTGTGTGCCAGTACTAGCCACGGCGCTAATCACTATCACTACTGCTATTCCCGTTGTGCCTGCCGTTGACCAGGACAAAGAGGGCACCATACGTTTTAAACCTGCTGCAAAATTTTTATATAAAATATATAACCGAACAACTAATTTACCTATAAGATTGGGTCTTCCCCGCAAAGCTTCTATTACACATTCTTTTAACCATCGCCCTAATCTACCCGGCACGACTTCTCTCCCGTATATATCCTCAACGATTTCTACGGGTTTCTCTTTCTCTAATTCCTCTCCTCTATATGCCTTCATTACCGTATTATCAAACGCCTCTTGTAGTTGAACCGCCCAATAGCCTATCGTTGCTTCTTTGCTTGCTGAAGGCACGCTCAGAAGAATCCTTAAATCTTCTACTTTCGCTAAGAATAATCTCCAGGCCTCATCTAATAATTTCTGGCTATCGTCATCAAGCTCATTCCGCCTTGTAATAAACTCATTCCTTAATACAGTAAGCGGCTTCTCCACTATCCTCTGCTCTGCTAACTGCTGGTTATAATCCGTAGTTGCCATATCCATTATGCTTTCTATAAGGCTATCTGCGCACCTTGCTTCATGAGAGAAAGAGTCCAATTCTAATTTCTCTCTGCCTCGCAATGTTTTCTTTAATTCCTCTGCCACAGAAGGATATTTCTGGAATAGGCTTTGCTCTAAATAATAGAATTTCTTAATTCGCGCAGGATCGAAATGGTATATTCCTTCGTTATAGCCTGTCAAACGCGGGATACGCGCTAAAAGCTGTCTCTGCCAGCGCCAGACATCCCTTCCGCCGAGAATAAGGAAATTAAATATGGCCGACTCGGAATCCTCTGATTCCCCGTGATCCTCGTCGAGAATTAATTTGAAGTTGGTATTGCGGCTGGAAGAAGAAGTAATAATAGTAATCTCTTCCTTCCTACCTGCGACATTCTTTACTACCTCCGATATCTGTTTCGGGCTCATTTCCTGAGTTAAGCAATTCGCTATTATGCCAAGTTCTCTAAATCTTTTCTCTAATTCTTCGGCACTCTCTACATCCTCCACATAAATGACTACCCGTTCTTTCTTGTCGGCACGTTTTTTAGCCTCGAAAATTACTTTTCCTATAGCGAAATTTTTTCCTGCATATAACAGGGCGGGCTCTTCCTTGGTCGCTCCTCTTCTTGCCTTTTCAATTTCTTGGCCATCAATAATTTTTACGCTATAGCCAAATTGCTCCAAAAGGGCCTGCTCCAAGGTCCCGCTTAAGCCCCAGACTAAACCCATTGCATCCAATAGAGAAAAAAGATTGCTATAATCCTTGGTTTCGGAATAACTACTTAGGACTATCCGCATATTCTCCGACGTAAGGTTATCTTGGAATAAACCTTCTTTTACATAAAGCGCAAACCAGACATTGATGTCCTGTAATTGGCGATTTTCAAAAATCTGGCCTGTAGGCGTATGTATTAATTGAAGGCCATCCGCCTTTGTGACATAATGTATGCCTTGATGATAAAGGTACATTGCATCTAAACAGCCTTTCACCAAAGCTACATAACGGTTATCATTCCCGAGTTTTTTAAATATTAAGTCTAAACCTTCCTCTGTAATCTCAATATAATGCGTTTCAAAACGCGCGCCTTCTGATTCCGCCTCTGCATCTTTATCAGCGTACTGCCTGACTATAAAATCCCTTCCACATTCAAGCTCTCCCTTGACAAATGAATATATTCTTTGTATCTCAGCATAAGAATAGACTGCTTCTTTTATTACTTCTTTATGTTGAGTGTCTGAAATATCGCTCGGCCCGATGGGATCCCCTAAGAGAATCTGAGGAGTAAATAGGTCATCAAAGAGCGCATCAAACTCTAAGCCCAGCAACGCTGTTTTTGCCGTATTAATCACTGGATTGGTATCCATTGAATGCCTCTCCCAGTCAATCGAGAAGACCTGATAAGGGACAAAGGTAATGGCGTCTGCGGCATATTCATTCAAATCCCGCTCATCTGCTTTCTCTTTTAATCTTTTGTTAACATTTATATTAATAATCTCAAATGCCTTTTTTAATGCCTCGAAATCAGCTTCTACTGCATTTTCGTTGCAGCTGGTATAAATTATTTTATCAAGGCCTAAATAACTCTTTGCTACATACCATAATGTTAAAATGAAGAAAGCTAATTCTGTTTTGCCGCCGGACATTATCAATTCATAGGCAAGTTTACTTATATTGCTAATATTGCCTTCCTCTGCCCCCTGAATATCCTGCCAGATTTGCTCTATAGCTTTTATTTGTGTCTCGTTCCAGTTTTCAAACGTAGAAGCTGCGCCAGCTTTTCCTTCTTTTTGTGCGTCCTTCTTTACCCTGTCTCTTTCTTTAAGTGCTCCTTCGCATATATTCGCTACCCGCCAATAAACCTCTCCTAATGAAATCTGTTTATTTTCTACCTGTTCTCGTAAATCTTTTATTTCTTCTTGTACCTTATTTTCTAAATTCTCCCCTTCTAAGGATAAATAGAGGTTAACCAATGGCTTTTGTGCCTTATGGAAAACATGGGCTTTAGGTAAACCGATATAAATATCCTGGCATTTTGCAATGAATGTAACGACCATAAGTATTACTATTCCTGCCATTGCAAAGGGAAAGAGGAAATTCACGGTTGCAGTAACGGGAGCGAGAAGAGATCCAATTGATTTAATGGCTCTCCCTACATCAATAAGAGTAAGCTCTCTGATAACAGTACTATAAGATAAATTAGCGTAAACATTAATAAAAGATATCTCGAGGTTATAGAGTATGACGCCAAGGACACCTTTACAAAATACGAATAGGCCATATACAAACAAAGTAATGAAGCTACTAATGATGGGTATTTGCCAAGGTATTCTTATTCTTATTTTACTTAACGTGTCGTAGGCTTTACGTAACCATTTAATATCTTTGATTATATTGGTTATAAAATATAAGGCCTGGTTAAAATATGCTATTATTTCGCCATGGCCTCTAAGATGGGCTTGCTCGTGGGCAAGAATAGATTTTTGAATCAGAGTGGAGAGATAATAGAAGCGAGATAGGTCAATATGTACTCGCTTATTATTAACATAGGCGATGGCGGTTCTACCATCGTGGGGAAGAAGCGTTAGATTATAACCAGTTCCAATCCTTTTCTTTAATTCTTCAAGCTGTTTTTTTGTGGGTGGCGCACGGCTCGCCTCTGCCTTAGTTAACCAAATCCTTATCCCTTTGTAGATGAATATAGCTCCGAAACTAAACAACGATAAAACAACAGGAAGAATTACTACCATAGGAATCATTGACCAAATAAAAGGTATAGTTAAAATAATACCTGTGGCTACCCAAGCAGCCATTCCTGCCATAAGAGAGCCTCTTGCAGAAACGTTTTTTTCAGAATTTCTATTATTTAACTCATCTATTATTACAAGAAGTATTATGAGACCGATAGAAACTATTAAAACCTGTATCCCAAGAGATAGCCCCTCCCACCAAGATGAAACAGAAAATATTAGCCCCTCCCACCAAGAAAGGATGTAAGATCTCTCTAAAAAACTGAATGGTCTTTCAGAATAATTAAATTTATCTATTGACGCTTTAATATTTTTATAATCCCACGCTCTGACGTTTTTTCCGGTCGCTGATATCAACGTATTACCATCGGACGATAAAAAAACAGCAAGAATTTCATTAGTATCTCTTATTGTCTCGGTTTCTTCTTTATTAAAATCCCAAATCCTTATAGTTTTATCTACGCTACCTGAAACTAATTTTGCCCCATCCGCGGAGAAAGCAATAGTATTTATTGAATCTATATGCCCTTTTAGCACTTTAGCCGTTATTGCATTTAGGTCTAAAACAGTTATATTACCCGTACCATGACCCAAGGCTAATTTAGTTCCGTCACGCGAGAAGGCCATGGAAAATACTAAATCAAAAGTATCCTCATATCCTATCAGTTCTTTAACCTTTCCGGCATTTAAATCATAAACATATATACTCCCATTATAACAGCTTGTTACCAGATTAGCTCCGTCAGGAGAAAATACGATACTAATAATGCTTGATGGAATAGCGATGGTTTCCAACTTTGCGGTAGCAAGATCTAAAATATCGATTTTATCCTCTATTCCTAATCTCAACGCAAGTTTATTTCCATCGGGCGAGAAGGCGATATCGCTTATATATCCTCTAGGCACATCCATAGTTCTAACTTCTTCCGTAGCGAGATCCATAATCTTTACAGATTTATTACTAATAAAGAATAACGTTTCTCCTTGAGGTAAAAAGGCGATGGGACTTGCGTAATCGGCACGTTCATTGGTAACCTTAACATTTCCACTAGCAAAATCAATGATTTCTATATTTTTATCCTTGTAAACCAGGGCTAATTTTGTTCCATCAGGCGATAAGAATACAGAATATATGCTGTTCCCTTGTGCTACCCAACTCTTAATTACACCGGATGGATACCGTCTAAAAAATACTATTTCTGAAGTTTCATATAATGCTTCATCGCTATCTATTATCCCCGCTCCTAACATGCCTTTTTTATAGAGCGGATCACTCATAGGATCTGCTGTTTTTAAAATTATCCCCTTTGCCTCTTGAGCAGAAATCTCAGGATTCTCCATAAGCATACTGGCTAATAAACCAGTCACTCGAGGAGCTGCCATAGAAGTTCCTGCAAATCCAAATGTAATTCCCATCCCGGGTAATATTTCTGCCTCAAATTTACCTCTTGCCATTATATCCACAGTCTCTCCGTAATTTGAATATTCCGCTTTAGATTTATCGCCTGCGGCAGCAACACTAATCACCTCTTCATATGCAGCAGGATACATAGGCTCGTCAGTATCATCGTTACCTGCTGCCGCTACAAATATCACTCCCTTTTCTGCGAGAGTTTCTATGACTGCGTACTCTAAAGGATCGTATTCATAATTACCGAAACTCATATTAACTAATATTTTTTCCTGCGGATGAACTTTGACATAGTCTAAAATGTCTATTAATTCCGTTAGATATTTCACAACAGATACTGTAAAACCGGGGATAATAAACTTTTTCTCATTCGGCATATATATAGAAGGTCTAATTACGCCAACATTTTTGTAAATTATCTTCGCACCACTGCAAGCATCTTTAATAATTTTCGTTACAATGCTACCATGAACTTTATTCATGGTATCTTCAACCGGTATATTCTTAGACTCATCCTTAAGTATAACCGTTACCGCATCTTGCCAATCAAAATATTCTCCGCTATCCAAAACAAAAACAACTACTTCGGATTCTTCCTTCGCTTCAACAGTCTGAACTATAGCTGGAATTGCTGCGCCAGCAATTATTACAGCTACAACTGGTATGGCAATTACCTCTCTCCTGCTGAACCGCGGTAAATAATCTTCGGTTAATGCAATCCTAAGAGCTAAGTTACCTATAAAGGTAGGCTTACCTTTCAAGGCTTCTTTTGCGGATTCCTTTATGGATTCTTTCGTAGATTTAATAGCATCTGGTATTAGATATAAGGCCTGGTTAAGGTAAGCCCTTATCTCACTTTTGTGTTTAAAGTGGGTCCGTTCGTGGCGGTTAATGGAGATTCTGAATATTATTGGCAAATATTTGAAGGCGAGATGGCGATAAGTAGGCTGGGCAATAGGAGTAGTAAGATACTTATACCGCGGCTGGCCCCTGATTCCGCCTTGCTTTACAAAGGCATAAACAATTGCCATTGCCTGGGCGATGAAGAAGGCTCCTGCGGCGCCCAGTAGCCCGCCCACAATGAGACCGACGACAGGAATAAATAAGCCTGCCAGAACTCCAGCAGCAATGAAACTTAAGCCGGCAATCATTGAACCTAAAGCAGTAACATTTCCACCCTGTTTCCTTATCCTCATTAAGAAAGCAAGGATAATACTAAATACAACGGCTACCCCTACTACTGCCACAGTTACTTTAACCCAGGTATTCTGCCATAAATCAACAACAGGCTGAAGTATCGGATTAGGCGTAGGCGTGGGAGCCGGGATTTCGGTGTTAACAGAAACATTTAAAGTACAGTCAGTTGACAATTCCCCGTCGCCTATTCTAAGCGTAACGCTGCTTGTGCCTTTCCAATTGGCCGAGGTAGAAATATGTAAAATATGGCTGCCATCAATAGTTGCGTTCAAGCGGGAGTCTATCCTTTGGGGATTAATGATTTCGTAGCTTAATTTGGACGCTGCAGTGTTTTTATCAGAAACATATTGCTCTAAGTTTATGCCGGGCCATTTATTGCCGACAGCGAAGACGGCGATTGGCGGCATTGTTCTTATTACCGGCGGGTTATTAGCCTCGCCGGTTATCGTTAACTTATATGTAGTATCTAATTCTGTATCTGATGCCGTAATATTAAGGTAAGTTGTGCCTCCCCACTTCGGTAGGGCGCTGATAGTCAGGATAGAACCGGTTAAGGTAGCGTTGACATCGGGGTTTAACGAAGATTTATCAAGGCGGTAAGTCAAAGGAGACACAATAGTCTCGTCAAAGAAATAATCTTTTAAGTCTCTGCTGTCTTTTCTCCTATCGGTAAAGAAATTTAATTGCGGTATAGGTTTTATTACTCCCGGTGCCTTATTAGCTTTACCTTTTATCGTCAATGTATATGAGGCAGAGGCCTTTCCTGTATCCGTTACCGTGATATCCAGCGAAGTCGGCCCTTCCCAAGTCGGCGGAGCGCTGATAGTTAAGATAGGGCCGGTTAAAGTAGCGTTGACATCGGGGTCTAAATCAGCGGGGTTAAAATTATAGATTAAATCAGAATCGGGGGTCGTATCATCAGAAACATAATCCTTTAAGTTTATAGGAAGCCTTCTATGGCCGAGAGTTAAGTTGAGTGGCGGTATATCTTTTATTACCGGAGGCTTGTTTGCGTTTATCGGTGCTACGCCTCCACCACCACCGCCGCCGCCTGAAGGCGGAGCAGGTGGCGCAAGAGTGCTAAAGACATAGTCATTGCTGGTAAACAAGTTTCCTGCGGCATCTTTACTCTTTACGCGGTAGTGATAGGTAGTGCCGGAGGCAAGGCCTGCGAGAGTAACTGAGTGATTGATGGCTAAAGCAACATCTAAGGTAGTGGCTGAACCATAGCTTGTGTCGATGCCATATTCTACCTGCGCATCCGCTGGCCCATCGGTTTCCCAGGTAATTACAGCTGAGCCAGTGGTGATACCAGAAAGGACAATTGGTGAAACAACAGGCGCTGCTGGCAGAGGCGCCCCTGTCCACAGCTTAGCAATTTCATTTAAAACCAATTTACGTATTTTGTCTATAGTTTTCCAGCCCAGCCATTCATCGTTTATAAAATTATCATAGGCAGCAAGAGTAGGCCATCCACCCATATCCTGGGCAGCAGGATTTCCGGATTTCCACCATTCATCCTGCCAAGTCATAAAGGTAATCCCCAAAACATCCGCATCTTTAATTGAATTCCAAATATTTACCACTGCCTGGGCCTGCTCAGCTTGACTCTCCTTATTTATACTGTTATTGTAAGAGTCTGTCCCGCCTTCGGAAAAATAGATGGGTTTATTTGTAAGCGCCCTTAGTTCCGTAACCGCAGCTGAATAATTATCCCCCCCTGCATAGTAATTTAAGCCAATCACATCAACGCCCGCAGCCACTACTTGCGGGATATCGCTGGATAAATTCGCGTATCCTAAAGTAGTGGATACCCGATGATTAGGATCAATGCTATGGATTACAGTGGTTGCGTCTTTCAGCATTGACCACCAATTGTTTAAATCCCCGCCGAACCACTCCGGATGCAGGTTATATTCATTACCCAGCTCCCATATCAAGACCGCAGGATGATTCTTATACTGATTTATGTAATCTTTGTATTTGCCTCCTTTAATATCCGCCTTATACTGTTCAAGAATATTTCTCAAATCATCCTTCGGGAATCCTATAATTACTTTTATATTATATCTGGCAAAGGCATCTAATAAGTCTCCGGAAGGAGGATAATAGGTCCTTACTGTATTTATTCCTGCTTGAGACATTAATTTAATATTGGCTTCGCCCACAGAGGCTAAATCGAGAATTAAGTCTTTATCGGTTTTCCCTTTGGGTACCGTGGATAAGGTAACTCCCTTTATTTTAGAAGGCGTCGGAGTGGGTGTAGGCGTTGGTGTTGGTGTCGGCGTTGGTGTCGGTGTCGGAGTCGGAGTTGGAGTTGGAGTTGGAGTTGGTGTAGGTGTCGGCGTAGGCGTCGGTGTAGGCGTAGGCGTCGGAGTGGGAGTCGGAGCTGCAGGAGTAACAAAGGTATTGTCCGTTCCGGGAGCGAGATTTCCTGCGGCATCTTTACTCTTTACGCAGTAGTGATAGGTAGTGCCGGGTGCAAGGCCTGTGAGAGTAACTGAATGGCTGGTGACTAAAGCAGCATCTAAGCTGGTAGTTGAGCCGTAGCTTGTGCCGGTGCCGTATTCTACCTGCGAATCTGCTGGCTCATTGGTAGTCCAGGTAATCACCGCTGAAGAGCTGGTGATGTTTGAAGAAGCAACTATGGAGATAGCAGGCGCAATAGTGTCAACAAAGGCAATCCTGTTTACTATTATATTTGTGTTTTGAGGATTAAGGTAGTTCCCCCAAGCGGTCGCGCCGAAATGGACAGTAATCCTGCGAATACTACTCAAATTAGCGCCAGCGAATGCCGAAAGAGGTATATCTATGTCTTGAGAAGCAACAGTCAGAGTATATACCGGGCTTTTGCCAACTGAACTATTATCATCGGTAATAGAGGTATTTAATAACTGTGCAATAAAGTTATTTCCAACATTGCCTGATAGATTAAGCCTTAAAACGCTGTATTCTGAAACATTGATATTTCCTACATCTACCCAACGAGCGGCCCAATTCGTGCCTGAAGCGTATTGTGGATTACTTGGCGGGGTTATCTGTAATGTCCCGGATTGCGCCCGAACTTCGATGTTTTGCATTATGGCGGGGATTACTGCGAGCATAAGCGCGACAGGTATTCCTATCGCCGCTCTCCTGTTTAATCCTGACAGGCAACCCTTCGTTAAATATGCCTTAATAGCTAAATCGCCTATAAAGTTAGATTTACCTTGTAAAGATTCTTTTGCGGATTTCTTTAGGAGTCCGACATTAGAACCTTTTATTTTGCTGTTTCTTTTCTTTATTTGGATAAGCCCAACTGCCAACGCTAGAAGCATATTTAACGGAATAGTGGCTAAAGGAACAGAAGGTAATGAAGCTGTGGTTGGCGCAACCGGCAGAAGTCCGGCTGTCCGTGTTGAAATAAAGGTAATGCCGTTTAATCCGATATCTGCTCCCTGCGGGTTAAGAGCACTGCCCCAGGCGCTTCGGCCATAATGGATAGCAATCCGGCGCACGCTCTTTAGATTTACGCCGCGGAATTCTGAAAGAGGTATATTTACTTCTTGAGAGCTACCGGAAAGGGCCTTTGTTGAACTTATCCCGCTTGAACTATCATCGTGCATAGAGGAATCAAGCAACTGCACAATAAACTTATCCCCTGCCTTGCCTGATGCCTTAATTCTAAGCGTATCGTATCCTGAAGCGTCAATATTGACCACGTCCACAGCGCAAGAAGCCCAGCCTGTGCCGGAATAATATTGTAAGTTTCCTAAATCTACCTCTAATGCCTTTTTCACTTGCTGCTGGGGAGTTATTGGAGCAGAAGTTGGAGTCGGTGTCGGAGTCAGCGTCGCTTTCGCAGTAGCTGCCGGTAATTGTGCCGTAGCAGGAACTACTCCTGACTTTCCGCCTAAATAGAAAGGATTATAACCTAAATCTACAAATCCCACCCAGGCAGTAGATGTAGTGCTTAAAACTGACGGTTCGTGTGAATACCATCCAAACGGTATATATTCTCTCTTTAAAGAATAAGAGTAACCGGTTTTGCCATTTGATTCCTGTTTCAGAGTCTCAACTCCATCTCTCATGCTCTGGGCATCAGCAGCGCATTCTTTTGCCCAATCTGGATGGGTATTTTGATAATAAGTAGCTAACTCTCTGGTAGCAAAAATCCCACCGTTTGTCCATTCTACTGAAAGCTGATCATGTTCAGCGGTGTACCCCACGCCCAATAATTTATTCCCCTGATAATATCCGGATAATTCTTTGGTCTTCTTCCACATCTTATAAGAGGCGCCTTCGCCAAACCAGGAATCTATCTTCTGCGGCCCTAAGACATCAATTCCCCAGCTCTGACAATCCTCCGCAAAGTCACTCTTATTAAGAACCCACCGGCCATTAGTGTAATGCGCGCCCTGATAGAAGGTATTGGTTTCCGGATCCCAAACAGATTTAAAGTAGCGTTCAATTCCTTCCATTGCTTTTTTGTAAATATCCTTACCGGTTATCTGATAAAGCATCCTGAAGGCACTATACCAAGAGTGGTTATTTTCCGTAGAGATTTCATAATAATAAAATTCGGAACCTTGCTCATGCCAAGTGCCAATGGGAGCCATCCGAATACCGCCGTTCTCTGCCTGCAGTAATATGGCTGTCCTGGCTAATTCTTCTGCTAATTGTAATGAAACGGCGTCATGCTTAACGTTATGATACTGCGCTGCCTGCATACTTATCCAAGCGTTCTCGCCGGCAATAGGTTTCCAATCTTCCCAGTGGATAGTAGGCCAGGTAGGGAACCCTTGGAGATAAGTCTTCCCATCTAACGGGTCAGCAGTATTATATTTTCCATTGGCATCAATAATCCTGAAGATAAAGCCGCGTTTTCCTTTATCCGCCAAAGAAGCGGATACGGAAGTAGGGCTATTTATATCATAGATAAATGGTTGGTCTGTATTCTTTCCTGCAAAACCCGCCCTAATGGTCTGCAACTGGCCTAAGGAGCCGTTCCAATAAGTATTAATAGGTATAAAGGCTAACTCTAAGTTCTTATTGTCGCCGCTCGCTGTAAGAAGTATCCCCCAGCAAGCGCCGTCATATACTTCCAAGCCTTCATTTACAATCATTCGTTCAATAATCCCCTTTACAGAATTAGCTTCTCCCATACGGCTATAGACTTCTTTCTTCTTATCTTCGGGTATCTGGAAGCTGAAAGGTAAGCCGGTGGTAGTGCTGACGTTTGCTTTCAGCCAATTGGTAATAGCTAAAATATCTTTCTGGGAGATAGGCGCCTGTGCGGTTGGCGCTGGCGCAATAGATGTTGAAATTGGTGGAGCCGATTTTTCTATAGCGGCAGGCGGCGTTGGAGTTGATTCTGGTTTACAGCTGCAGGATGAGATAGATACAGAAATAGAAATGAGCACTAATGCTATGAAGCCGAGGAAAGCTTTCTTCAAAGCAGGCGGGCTGAGAGCCCTGTGGACAACCTGCCAGGCCTTCTTAAGTATGCCCAAGCGATACGCAGCCATTAATCCAGCTATCCCTGCTCCTATCCAAAAAATAGGACTGCTAAGGATGTTGGACGAAGAAGCTTCCGCCGGAGTTACTGCCGCTTGAAGCTCGGCGGCGTTAACAGGAGCTGAAGGGCCAAAGAAAGCTGCCGATAACCACGCACCAAGCCCCACACCCAGGCCCACTAAAACAACAATGATTGAACGTAATATAGTAACTTTGCCTTTCTGAACAAGTCTCTTATTTCTCTGGTTAATTGCGCCTGCAACCGGCAATAACATCTGCGGGATAACAGTAGGTAATAATGAATTCGGGAAGAATGGTCCTGCGTCTTTTACATCTTCGGGTTTTACTATAATCCCGCCAGAGATAACGGTTCCAACGGGTAAAAATGGAATGTATCTTGAAATAGATAAATCAGGTTCTTTTAACAAATCTGTATCTTGATCAACTCCTATTTCATTAAATAAGTATTTAAGAAATGCTTCTCTTGCTTCTTCAGTAGAACTTAAATCTATTTTTACACTTTCCCAATTAATCTTAGAGCCGTAATCCTTTGATTCGAATATTTTTCCGGTAAAATATCCTTCGGTTGGTATTCTTCCGTATAACAACTTATATGCAAGATCTGTAACTATGAGCTCGTCTAATTGATTTACATAAGGAATGCTATAACCTAAGTCTTCTATTTTGCTGCTTACACCCACAGATGCCGGTTGGCCTTTGTCTATGCCAAACTTTTTCTCCAAAATTAGATGCCCCAATTCATGCGTTATTACAACTTCAGGAGAGAAATAATGCCCTCCATACGGAGAAGAAACAAATAAACCATTACGCATCGGGTAAGGTTCCAAAGGAAATCCGACCTCGATTATACCTCCGTTTGTATCTGCGTGTGCAACTGTATTACCAGATACCCCCCACTGGCCTCTTATATAACCATATTTAATCCCTTTTAAATATTCACCATACGTTGGGAACCTCTTCTTTAAAAACTCTGTCCACTCGGAAACCATAGAGTAACCTCTCTCTGATACCACAAAATCACCCAAATTCATAAAGTCAAAACCCGATTTATTGCATGAAATACTTAAATTATCCGTATAATCAGAAGTTTCAACTTTCAAATCGGAATAAATAAGCACACTTTCTGCGGATTTTATTTCTTCGGATAAACCTGACCTCTTGGATACAACTTCTAATAACCAGGATGTAATACTATTAACTGCTTCGGTGGATACCCGGCCATAAGCGTCTTTGGTTGTATGAAAGATTTTAACTTCTTGGGCTTGTGAACGCGATATGCCAGAAATAGTTACTGCAGGAAATCCATAATAAGCAAACACGCACGCATTACTTTCGCCGGAGAGTGGCTGCATTTTATTGGAGTCTACATATAATTTATACGGCAATGAAGTATCGTAATATAAGGATACTGGCTCTATCTGGTTCGGAGCATCTACTGAAGTTATCCAAATCCGGGGTTCTCTGTTTTCTCCATTATTATCCTCAATACTAAGGTGCGATTGGCCAATGGAATCAACATCCAACACTATACTATTCGCTGGTTCTACGCGCTCCTCTTCAACCATATCTTTAATAAAGGAATTTACTCCCAAGCCGTCAAACTCTTCAGCATTTGTAAATACAACATAAATAGCGCTATCAGGATGCGTATTTGTTAATAACCTTGATATCTCTAACAGCGCCGCAACGCCCGAAGCATTATCATCTGCGCCGGCATAAAAAGCATCAAAATGGGCTGAGAGGATAATATTTTTCGCGCCGTTAACTTTTCCTGGAATAACTGCCGCAACATATAAGGGTATGCCGCTTTCTAACTCTTTGTACAAATAATAAGGTTCGTTATTAGTGTTCTTTGCATCTTTATAGCCATATGTTTTTAGCAGGTCTTTTATAAATATTGCGGTTCCTATATTCTCAGGAGTGCCAATATAACGAGTGGGTAAAGAAGAAAGGTTAGCTATGGTTGTCTTGATTAGCTCTTCGGCAACAACATCTCCAGGGGCAATCTTTATGTTTACGGGTTCCTCTGTGAGGGGAATTACGGGTTGTTCTTGTGCTGGAGGAATAATAGGCGGTGTAGCGGACTGCGGCGTGCAGGTAAAAGTAAGCGCAGGAATGGCAATAAATATTAATGCCGCCGCAAAGACAGAAACTGCCTTCTTTAAGGCAGGCGGGCTGCGGATTAGAACATCTTTAACTTTCCCCCAATTCCTAACCATATAAACCAATGCACCTGTCAAACCAACCGCAACCACTAACCCCCAGAAAATAGGACTGCTAAGGATGTTGGACGAATAAGCTGTTCCTTGAATTACTGCCCCTTGAAGAGTGGCACCGATAAAAGGCAATATGGAAAGGATGCTTTGCTTTTTTCCAATTTTAAGAGACGCAAAATGTGCATAAACATATTTAGTCAGGAATTCGTTCTCCTTATTTTTATCGTGCCCGGTCAACGCGCTAATTTCGGGTATGGATAATATTTCTTTCACGGCCTTAATCTGCTCTAACTGTTCCTGCGTTGCTTTTCCTTTAAACAGCTCTAACGTAAAAGAGCCGGGTAAAGCCACAACAGGCACGGAATCATAAAGATAGAGTTTCAAGTAAGTATCCACCATCGCCATGGCCCTTACCCCTGATTTCTCCTTAGCAGCCGTATATAAGCGATTTAAAAAAAGCTGAGCGAGAGCATTTTCTCCCGTTTCCTGCGCCGGAGGCATATTCAATCCGGGAACGGGCGCGAAAGACTTTTTATACCCGGCAATAAGGAACGGATTTATGGGGTGGAATTTTCCGGTAGGATCAAGGTCAAGATAATCAAAATTAGATTTAGGATAATCTGCTGGCCGCGGGCCTATCTTTATCTTCCTAAAGCCATTTTCAGAAAGTAAAATGTTTGCTTGCTCAACCGAGAAATGATTACCAAAGCGAGGAGCCTCAGTCACAATTTCTACTCTTCCGTCCACTTTGAGAACCCGACACGCCTCCTTCAAGAAACCGTTCAGGACCGTATTGGTATCCAAAGGATAATTTATGATGACTAAATCAAACGTTCCATCTGCAAAGGAAGTACTCGTAGCATCCATGTTTTCAATCTTTTCGCCGCAGCTTTCTTTGGCTACTTCAATTACAAGGCTGTCCTTATCAATACCAGTGATCTCCCATTCAGGATGGAGTTCTCTTAACTGAAGTAAGGAATACCCGTAGCCCGCGCCCATCTCAAGGACTTTATAAGAATCATTATTGTCCGCTTCGCAGGCGGAATCGACGGCTCTTGGCATCCGGGAATAACGGGTAACCTGATTTCTTCCTTGCGCCTTAGAATAATACAAGGCAGCATCCGCACTCTTTATGAGATGTTCTTCCGTAGAAACGCAATCCCCTAAACTCACCACTCCTATACTTACTGTAAGCCCTATTTTTATGCCATCTGCGAGGGCGTTAAATCTGTACATCTTAACTATCTTTCTAATCTTTTCAGCGGCAACCGCTGCTTTTTCCTCGCTGGTATGAGGCAATATAATCACGAATTCTTCTCCCCCATACCTGCAGACTATATCGCTTGCCCTTACCGCGTTCTTTATGAGCCCGGATAATTCTTGCAAAACAGAATCCCCTGCCTGATGGCCATAGCTATCATTGACGCGCTTAAAATTATCTATGTCGCAAATCAATAAAGACAAGGGGTATTTATATCTTAGCGCCTCTTTTATTTCTGTAGATAAAGACAGGTCAAAATACCTGCGGTTAAAAGACCGGGTTAGCCCATCAACCATAACCTCATTTCTTAACGCGGAGTTTTCTGCTTTTAGGTATCTGTTTTCTAAACGGGTGTATTTATCTTCAAATGCCTTACATTCTTCATCGGATAACCCTTTGAGGCTGGCTGCTTCGTGAGCAATAGAAGGGGTTAACTCTTCTTCTGCCTGATTAATGATTACAATGATATTCTGCTTTACCGGGGAAAGATTGGCGGGGATGTTAACGGCATACACAATTACACCATACTCTTTTTCAAAATCTTGGATTGCTTTTATTAACCCGAATCCGGGCGGAGCGCGCGCTACTAAGGAGTGGCGTAAGATTTTTGCTATATCGCGATAACCTCCCTGTTTCAATATACCGATAACCTTCAGCTTTGATTGCGCATCAGACTCTATCTCCTTAAGGCCAAAAATCTCATCCTTGGAGTTTCTGACATAATCATTAATAATGCCTCTTAGCTTTGCCCGCGCTTCCTCTGTTTTTTCTGCCGGGAGCCTATCCAAACCGTCTGTGCGGGCCGGGTCAAAGCCGCCCATAGGAGCGTTATTTTTGCCGTTTGTGGTAGCGGAATCATCCGGGCCTTTTGAACTATTCATATACTCAATTATACTATTATAGGTAAGCATGGCGCGCAGATAAGAGAAAAGTATGCCCTCGGGCTTACCGGGCAGGAATCCGGGTTCTACCGGCCAAAGTTTATATTCGGCCGCAACCGCATTAATAGAATTTTCTAATTTAGCTACTAATTCTTTATCAAGTTTCTCATCATCGAGTAACTCCAATAGGGTGGTAACATTAATACGGCTTTCTGTGTTCGGGCTTACTTTTTCGCCCTTGCTATTAATTTCTTTAAGCTTTACTTCCAGTATTTCTGCGTTTATTATCGGCTTTACTTTCATCCTCCTGCCTAATTCAGCTAAACAGTGCTCCATAGTCAATTTCATAAATAAAGGGGTGGCCCCCGTTCCCCAGGAATCCATAATGACTAACTGCTCATAATTTAAAATTTTCAAATCTTTCATCTGCTGGATAAGCCGTTCAACCTCTGACCTGAGTTCGGGATTATTTTCTAATTCCCTTTCAAATTCCTCTTTTGTCTTAATGCCCTGGTAGAAGGCGTTCCTTGCTTCGGGATAATTTGCTCCGCTTACATAAATAATAGAAAAGATGGCATCTATCAAGCCCACTTTAACCATCTGGTCAATTGTTTCAAAATATGATCCGGCGTCTCTGGCCACAAAAAGCAAAAGCCAATGCTTGCCGAACTTACGGGAGTAGTGGTCACAAATAGCTTTTATCAAATAAGGATAGAGGGGCGCTGCCTTTGCTAACCTTTCGCAGTCTTCATTTAAGATGCGTAACATAGGCTCTTGCCCTGCCGGTAATCCCTCTAAAAGCCCCTTTATCATTTCTATTCTCTCTCCCTCTGTGGGACAATCATTTTTAAGCTTGTTAATCATTTCTTTCAATTTATGCTGTATCGTATTCAACCTATCCTCAGGATTTGTATATTTAGAAAGTTCTTGCAAGTCTTGCAGGGTAAGATTCTGAAATAACTTTCTTATTTTTTCCGTTTCCGCTCTTCCGCGGTAAACTTTATATATGAAATCTATGAAATTATTATCCTTCTCGCTTAATCCCAATCCTCTCCTGTAGACTTTATTCCGGTAAACCTTATATAAAATTATCAAATGCACCAGGCTAATATTGGCTAGATGAGCATACTGGGAATCCGGAAGCACATCTCTATTAGATACTATTTCCAAAGCATTTAGCGCTTCTAACATATCTCTATCCAAATCCAGCCGTTCATTAAAGAAGGCTCTTCCTGCCAAACTACCTATTTGGGGTATACCGTTACCGCTTCTGGCAATGCCTAAGGCCTCAAGTCTCTCAGGCGTTAAATCTTTTAATACCTCAAGCGCCTCCCTTAATTTCTGCTCGGCCTGAAATTTCCCGAAGGTACGTTCTACCCATACCTCTAATGCGCCTTTACTGATATCTCCCTCACTATACATTGCCTCAAATATTTTCTTTACATTATCGGGTAAATCGTTATAGGTCAACTTTAATAAGATTTGCCTGGCCGGTTCTCTTACAGAACCAAAATATGGATATTTCTTACCAAAAGGACCGGTTGGCCCTATACCAAACGCCATTCCCAATAATATAGGAGACTCAAGTCCGGGCACTCTCACAATCAAATCTACCACCGCCAGCGCAGCTACAAATAAAAGCGCTATACCGGCTAAGCCGCTAAAACTGCGCCCCCTGCCAATTGGAGCACGCAAATTATATAACTTACCTGTCTTAGTATCAAAGGCGATAGACCGGGCTTCTGCGGGATGCCAGATAATTTCCACAGGGATTCTTTTATCAATAAACGCAGCGATGAGTTCCCTATCAATCCCTGCCCCCCGCGGGTCAAAATATTGAGCGAGGTAATTATCAAAGCCGTTATAAGAAGATTTTATTGGCTCGCTTAACATACCTCTATAAAGAGTATTCCACCATGTATAGCCCACACTAATTCTTACCTTGAGATTATTTCTATCTGCGCCTTTTTCTTTTAAATCGGAGAGCATCTTTTCTAAGGTTTCCTCAATGGAATAAAAATAAGGAAATTGCGCCAGAAGCCCTACATGATTTTTGTCATCATAAATTGCTAAAATTAAACAGGATGTCACCTCGATAGTTTTAAGTATTGAGCAGCCGGACCCTGCGTTAGTTATCTTATAATCACCCCCCGGCACATTACCCGCCACCTCAGCCATATCGGGAGTTTCGCGCATAGCCGGCAATTCGCAACAAACATCTTTAACACCTATGACCCTGCCTCGTATTATTAAAGCATCCGCTTCTTCCCTAGGCATCCTCAGGCTTCTAGTTTTCATATCAACTATGTCTTCCGGCGTTCTACTTCCTATTTTTACTCTTTCCCCCCGCGGCTGGAATAAAGTCCTCATCGCTACCATCGCAATTTTCTTAAGGGCATCTATTAGAGGTATATTCCCGTTTCTCTTAGTAAAATCTTTAAAAATCTTCAGACACTTTCTTAATTCATTTATATCAGCGGCATAAAACCATGACCCGGCTATATCGAGATCATCGAGTTCTTCTTCAGAAAGAGCGCCGTGTCTTTGCTCAATTCTCTCGAAACGTCCTTGTATAGCAATAATTTTATTTACTAATGACTTAATTTCTTTTAATTCTCCTCTTTGTGCTGTAATTACCATATACAAAGACTTGCTATGCCCATTCCTTATTAAGTGCTCTACCCAACCGTAGAAATCCACATACACTGCCTGGCTGTGAACAATAAGTTCTTTATTTATCCCATCTGCCTTATTGTAAATAGCTTCTATTGCTTCTTCTTTTGCTTCTTTATTACCATCTATTGCGGCCTTTATTTTTTCTATTAAGTCCATCTCATCCGCTAACTTAAAATAAGCTTTTTCCGCTGCGTTATTGGTTTTACTATCCATACCGCTATTCCAAGCTATTTTAGACAAAACGCGCATTGCCCTCTTAATTGCTTTTTTATCACTTTTTAATTCACCTAAGGCCTGCGCTGCAGCTTGTTGTATATCCGGAGTCCCGCAATATAATAATGCGATAAGAGCGTTTACTTTCTTTAGATCATCCGGATTTTTATACTCTGCTATTCCCTCAATTTCCTTTATGACAGCTGCCTCCCCGCTTTTATCCCTATAATTGCCGAGTCTGCGGCTAAGCTTTTGCTTTCTTTGCCTCTGCCAATTTCTAATTATATATGGCAAGCAATACCTAAACCCGATAATAACAAGAGGTATAATAATAACTAATGCAATGCCTTCTCCTGTTTGCCCTGCCTTAGCTGAGGCATAAGCAAACGAAACATTCAATCCGCCGAACACCGCTGCAGCTAAAATTATTGCGCCGAATAACAGAATATTATGTCGGGTGGGGGTTACCTGGGCTGGCGCGGCGGATGGGTCTGGCGTGGTAGCTTTCTTTGTGGCTTGCGGCTGGGCTGAATTATCTTTACCGAGTTTTATCGGATTTTCTGTATGATATTTTGTATCATTTAATACTGCCCAGATTTCATGGGCAATCTTGTAGGATGGGGCATTTCCAGGCAGGATTATGTAAATGATTCCTTGCGCATCCACATAATTTACAGCACTAATAATTCTCCATAAAATCTTCAGCAGCCAAGATGGCGGGGCACGGATAAACCGGATACCCATTGCTTCTTCTTCATCCTTTATGCATCCTTTATCTTTTAATAAAGTTGCTGCCGTCTGTATTCTATTTAAGTCTTCATCCGTTAACCTCCACGCCCAATCCCTGATATTTTTGCCGGCTAATAACTGCGACAATTTCACCGCTATATTCACCAGCGGCCTGGGTAATCCATTTGCTGAAGCATCTTTGGGTGCTGCCGGGCCGTTAGAACCGTCCCTGTTTCCTGTTAATTTGGCTAACTCGCTTTCTATCTCTTTTATATTTTTCTCGGTCGTTTCTTCATGTTCTTCGTATTTGACCTCTTTCCATCTTCCAACTGTTGCTTTAAAACATTCCCCTGCCTTATTTAATAACTGCGCCTGCCTTGCTGTTCCCTTTGTGCGTCTTGCATAATCTAACAAGCAATATGCTTGGCTACTTAAAGCATACACATCGTCCTTTTCATTAACCTTTACTTCTAAAATCTTATCTATGGTTTCATTTAATAGCGAGGCGTCTTTGAACTTTAAGAGCATAATGCTAGACCAAGCGTCATTACCATTCTTTATCGACATCAGGAAATCGTCTCTTGCCCTTGCGGTTTGCTCAAGTTTTACATAACACATCCCTCGCCCAAAATATGCGTATTTAGTAACCCACCAACCAGACTGTTTACTCATCTGTTCTGCTAGTTTGATTATCCGGGTATATGCCTCTATGGCATCCGCATAATTCTTTTCTTCATATAATTTCTCCACAGCTTCAAAATCCTTTTCAGCTTGCGCTTC
This sequence comes from Candidatus Omnitrophota bacterium, assembly GCA_028717245.1. Lineage (NCBI taxonomy): Bacteria > Pseudomonadati > Candidatus Omnitrophota > Candidatus Omnitrophota bacterium. Next base: position 77,080 of record JAQUOD010000002.1, on the reverse strand, counting down.
GGCTGCTTTTTCCTCTGCTTGCTTCGCTTCAACGGGAGCCGCGGCCGGAGCTTTTTCGCCCTCAACCTTAACCTCAGCCTCTTCTTGCTCGCCGGGCTGCTCTGTTGCGGCCGGAGCAAGAGTAGGCGCAGGTTCTTCGGCTGTTGGCGTTGACGCAGGAACCGCGGTCGGAGCTGAGGTTGGGGTTTCTGGCTCGACTGGCACTGGAGCTTGGGCTGGCTGCTGCTCTTTCGTTCCTGTATCCGCAGGCGAAGTGGTAGTTTCTGCTGGCTGGCTTGTTTCAGTTGATGGTTGCCCCACAACCTTAATAAACCTAAAATACCCGGCGTGCGAGTCAAAAAACCAATTTTTGCCGTCATTAGAAATTTTTACAAAGAAGTAGTATTGACCTGGATGTTTAGGAGTAATTTCGCAATGGTATAAAGCCTCGGAACCTTGCAAAGAAACAAAGTCAGCCGTAAGTTCAATTGTCTCACTTGCTAATGTGGGCCCAATAAAAGGAACTTTAACCTGAATAGCCTTGGCTTGTTCTTCAGTAATGTTAGATAAAGATAAAGGTATAGATATAATTACTGGCTGCCCTATCTGGACCTCTACTTCTTTATGGCTGCCCACTGGTTCGCGAGCCATTGCCCTGGAGATATCCGCTTCGTTATCAGCATCCACGATTTGGTCATTTATTACTACGCAGATATCCGCAGGTTTCCCATTTACCTTAACTGGCCCAAATATCTTCTCATCACTTAAATCCGGCGCAGTCTGAACTGCTGGCTTTGGCGCTTCATTATTCGCAGCCGGAGCGGGAGTTGTAGTTTCTGGCTCGACTGGCTGCTCTTCCGGACGATGTAATACGGCAGCGCATTTATTCCATCCCGCTTCTGCTTCTTCGCGGTTAATAACCTGCTCTGGAGCGTATCCACTATTATCATCAATAATCTCGGCATTCTCTTCCTGCGCAAAAACTTTTTTCCATTCAGCCCAACTCTTAGTCTCTTGGGCTTCTGCCTGAGGCGCAGGCTCTTCCTGTTTAGCCTTCTCTTCTGCTGCTTTTGCCGCCTCCTGCATCTTAGCCTTTACATCTGCTGCAACGGAAGCAATTATCTTATCTTCATCAATATCCTTTTTATCAATGTTCTGAGCATCAACCGCTATAACCTTTATTTCTCCTGCGCCGTAAGGATGCCATCTCTGCCTAAAGACATCGCTGATATATCCGGCAAAGATTACGGTTTCCGGTATAGATAAAGAAGCGGCTACGTGTTGGCCTTGCGAATCATAGCCGACATAATAGCCGCTTCTTGAGATTAAGCTTGTAAGTTCACCGATGTTACCTTCAAATACAACCAAATCAAAATCGCCTACGTTCAAAAATGCATTTATCGTATCTGTATCGTTTTTAACATAGGCCGAAGTCTTTCCGTGGTCCTGTATATATTTAATAATCGCGTCTATCTGTTCGCTCTCCTCGGGGCCAAAGCCTTTATCCAGGATAACCGTCGAACCCTGCTCTATCAATCTTAAAATCAATCCTGCTTCAAATTCAGGGCTAATACGTTTATTGCCGTTGCCGCCAAAACCTAAATTTATAGTTACAACGAATTTACCTTGCAGCCTCTTGTGGCTGAATACTTTATCCGCAAATCCTTTATCCTGCGCCCTAATCCAAACCTTTGGATAGATGGGCTTTTCTCTTTTGCCGAATACTTCATCTAACCAGCGGTTTGTCGCCTCGCCAACCGTCAACACGCCGTTTCTTATTTCGTCTTCCCTGGCACCGCTATTAAAGAACAAGTAATTCTCTAACCTTACCGGCAGAGGCATAATACCCAATTGAGGTATACGGCTATCTGGGTCCACGATTAAATATTCATCGTCCTTGAGCCCGGCGGTGTTGGCCTGGATAAGTTTCACTAAATCTATCCAGCTTTCCAAGCGGGCAAGCATCCCTCCCTGGCGCTGGAAAGGAAGCTCCATTATCTTAATCCTTGAATCAGCGCCGAATAGCTGAGCCTGTTTAGCAGGAGCTACGAAATAAATCTCTGCATCCGGGAATTCCTCTTTTATGCGCTCAAGCACTATACCTGTTATAGCTACATCTGCGCCAATAGTGATGCGGGAGAACACAAAGGCCTTTTTAATCCTATTTTTGCGGCTTGGAGCAAAAGGCCTCGTCTGCATCAGCCTATTCACTCGTTGTATCATCTGTTCGGCATTTTCTACTGCCATCCTGTTCAGATATTCATCGATAATCTTTGCCTGTGGGTATTTACGCAGATACATAATTATTCCGGTGAATATTTCTATATAAGCTTTCCTGCCTTCTAACAAGAAGCTATCCATCAATGGTTCGACTAAATCTTTAAATAATGCCTTAGAGGCATACTCAGAATATTCTGGGTTTGCAGCTATGATACGGGCTAAGGAATCTACCTTGTCGCAATCCAACCTTTTCTCCCGCAAATATATCAACAATAAATCAGAGATTGTCTCTTTAATCTTGGCTTTAAAGCTTTCATGATTGGCAAATACAGGTGCCCCTGCTTTTTGAGAATCAATTACATATTTAGGATGATTAAGAATTAAATCTTTGATAATAGCTATTTGCTGGATATTTCTCTCTGTCAACTCATCGAATGTACCTTCATATTCGATTGCCTGTTGAATTAAAGAATTTGCATAAGCCGGGAACCATGCGGATTTATTAAAATACATCTTCTTGCTAAACAGGGCTAATAAAGGCTTATTCTTACCCAATGCATGGAACGTATGCATTTGGCCGCAGTCAACAGTTACTGCGCCATCTGCAAAATATATGAAATATTCTAAAAGGGCTACTCTATAATCATTTTCTATATCCTGGATAATATAGATAGCATCCCAATTCTTAATAGCTAACCTAAAGGCATTCATCTCTTTATCTCCAATCTTATTGCCATGACTGGTATCAACAACGAGAACGAAGCCTAAATCTCGGATGTATTCTACTACCCGAGCTAATTTATTCATATCTAGGAAACCCTTAAGTGGAGCGGTACTTCCAAACAAACTAATGAACAATACGGGTTTATTTGCGCCAGATACCCTCATTTCGTTTACCCTCCGGGCAACATATGCATATTCTTTTGATTCTCTGGATATAAAAAGCTCTGGTTCGCTGGCCCTGACATCTATGCCTAAAAGCCGGGCTACACTCAGGCATATCTCATACTGATTCCCATGGCCTGCGATGGGGTACCAGGCGCCGTCATGGGTCCTGACTCTGGCCAAGACATTTCTGTCCGGCCATTCAGGAAGCACAACCAGAACCTTTGCCTTTTTAAATTCCGGAATGTTTTCTTTTTTACCTATAGTCAATTCTCTGGAGCAGAGAACCACATCCCAATCCTTCTGTGCTAGTGAATCTATTTTTTCTTCATTCTCCGGCATAACGCTTACCGCATCGCCCAGGTCTTCTCTATTTAAACCGGTTGCTCTATACCTGCTAATTCGCTGCAGAGAAACAACCCTAACTCTCTTCTGGTTGTAACGGAAGGGGCGGTCCGAAGCAATAGTAACCTTTGCATCGGGATAAGCTATCATTAGAGCCATCAATAAACTAGCGGCTATCATCTCATCACCCATACCATCTAATGCAGTATGGATAAACAATACGTTTTTAATTGGGGTTGGGTATTCAACACCGAAGAACATTCCAACTAAAACCTTGCGGAGGGTTTCGTTGGTAGCAGCTAAATCAACCAACCTTCTCATGATTTCAGCTCTTACTGCTTCTCTTGGCTCTGGTGAGATTTTGTTCTCAATAAATTCTTCTACGCGCTTTTTAATCTCTTGTTCGGTTTGTTCTCCTTCTTGAACTTCATCTAATTTTTTCTTCAGGTCTTCTGTAGTTTTCTGTATATCTTTTAAATCTTCTTGAGGTATCTGACTAGCACCGTCGCCATACCCATAAGGATAACCGTAGGAAGTTCCGGTTTGAGGAGGTTGAGGAGTTTCTTTGGGTTCTGCGGGTTTAACTGTGGCGGGTGCCTCAGGAACTTTTTCCTCTGATACTACTGGGGCTGCTGGTGCTGCTGGGATTACTGGTGCTGCTGTGACTTCAGCTTTAGCGGGCTTGCCTCTAAATATCCATAACATAAGAAGCCACCCACCCACAGCGAGCTCTAATCCGCCAAGCAGGGCGGCAAGATAAATATCAGGAGAAATCAATGCTAAAGGAAGCGCCACAAGGCCGTAGAAACCATAAACTACTAAAATCAAAAGGAGGGCATTTATGGGATCGCGGAGAAGATCGCTCTCAACGCTGGCTGGAGTTGTTTCTTTTTCAGCAGGTGCGCTGGGAGCTGGGGTTATTGGCTTATCTTCTGTTGCAACTGGAGGCCCTCTTTCGGAATTTTCTTGGGCTACTGGTTTACTCTTGGCTGCTGTTTTGGATTTATCTGCTGCTGCCTGCGCTTTTTTCTCTGCGTCCTTTTTGAGTTTAGCTTCAGCTTTTAATTTCTTCTCTTCCTCTTTCTTGGCTTTATTATCAGCAGCCTTCTGGTCTTTTCCTGCCTGGCGTGCTTGTTTCTGTTCTAATTTCTCTTGAGCCTTCTTGGTATTTTCTGTATTAATATTATCTATTATAGAATTTGCCTGGTCACGGTGGGATTTAATATGGGCGGCCCTATCTTCTTTGTTAAAACACGGGTACTGATTATCCAAGGCAATAACATCAGCCTCTGCCTTACGCACAGCTTCAACTGTCTTAGCAGAGGCCATTTTCTTAAGCGCCGGGCCGATCCGCCGGTTATATTTTTTGATTTCTGCATTGCGCTTGTTTTCTCGCTTATCATAAGCCTTCTGGGCCTTTCCTGCCCTGACTTTATCCCATGCCTTCTTTGCGGCTTCGGTAAGCTTCTCGGCCTTCTGTTTAATCCACGCCCCTAATCCTGTTTTTGCCGGAGCGGCGCTGGGTTTGTTCTTAGCTTGCTGCTTAACCTGCTTTTCCTGGATTACTTTTAATTTATTATCTGCTTCTCCTTTTAACTTTGCTTTGTCTTTCTCGTCTAAGGAAAGACTATTAATTACGCCAACGATTTCGCTATGGATTCTCTCTAATTCATCCTTTGGTTTTCTTGAAACAATCTCGGCTTTGATTCTCTTTTTTATTAATTGCTGCGCGCGGGATGAATAGGCCTTGCGGAGCTTCTTCTGATAGTGTTCGCTCTCTTTTTTATTTAAGTAACCTTTATTGGTGTTATCCGTTATTTCGTTTTCTGTCTCCGCCCTCTGCTTTTCTAAAGAATTTATGTCGGACCGAGAAGATAAAACTTCTAAGTGCGATTCAATAAGACTCTTCATCATGGGGTGTAGAGTATCATAACTCCACGCTTTAGCTTCTTTCCCAGCCTTTGCTGCCTTGGCCTTTTTCTTGGCTGCTTCTTCGGCAGCCTTCTTATCGGCCTTGGCTTTATTATTAGCTTTAACGGCTTCGGCAAGTTTCTTAACAAAAGAAGCGGCCTTCTGTTTGGCTTCTTCGGTCTCGCTATCTGTCTTTTGGGTTTGCTTCTTAGCCCGCTCTTCTCTAGCCTCTTTGGCAGCTTGATTCTTTCTAACCTGAGCGCCTGCCTTCTGTAAAGCTGGATCTTCAACAATGAATGTAATGCCATATTTATCCTCTATGGCTTTTAGCCTTGTGTAGAACTCTCCCATATCATCTAATCTGGATAATTTTGCTACTGCTCTCCTGGCCTGCTTATAAGCCTTGTCTTTCTCTGCCTGACGCTCGTTTTCTTTTGCCTGCTTGGCTTGTTTAGCCAGCTTTTCTTTAAAAAACAAATAATATAGAGAACCTAAGGTTATAACTACGCTGACGCTAAAAACGAAAAATACTATGTTAATGTAAGGCGATACCGTGCTAGCATAGTCTCCTGTAACGAGTAATCTTATTCCTACTATTAGTAGATAGAGGGCCGCAGACAAGGAAACTGCTCCACTGATAGTAAATATACCGGCAATAATTCTATAAATATCAATGGCTCTTTTTGGCTGATTAGCCTGTTGGGTAGTCTTTTGGGTTACTGTTGGCTGCTTGGCTTCTTTTTTAGCTTTATCCTGCTCTATCCTCTTCCGGGCTTCTTCGCGCGCATCAGATGCTTCCTTTAAGGCTTCCGCCATAGAGTGAGGCCTATTTTCTGCCGGTATCGCACAGCCACGGTCATAGGCGGCGTCAAAGGAGCCGCATACCTCCTTGAATCTTTCCTCATCCCCTACTACCTTCATTTTTCTAAATGCTCTAGCGGCAGATTTAAGGTCAGCGTTTATTCCTTTTATTTCTTCATTGAGCTTTTTATTATCTTTCTGCGCTGCTTCTTTTCTGACTTGTATGGCATCAGTTATCTTTTTCAGTAAATATAAGAAACCTGCTATTGGCCCCCATATCAATGCTGCTCCTGTAACCATAACATCCTCATACCAGGGGTTGTCCCGGGAGAAAACCCTTATTCCGCTATAGATTCTAAGTATAAGTATAATAAATGAAACTACATTCACTACTCCTATCCCAATACCTATCCCTACGGTTAGGCTTGTACTTACAGGAGGAAGGATTGAGAATGCAGCAAGCGCCAAAACCGGCCCAGCAAGAATAACTCCTGAGATTAAAAACACGAATAATGTTCTAATCGCTCCCCAGTATTGTTCGCGCATACGGTAATGGCGAAACACCCCCAAAACAACCATTACTCCTAGAAGCATTACCTCAATGGCTATACCTATATAAGGTACAGCTGCTGAGAGTGAAAATGCCGCTACCGACGCTGTGCTGTTGCCTACAACAACTGCCTCTGCCGCTGCTGCAACCGGCTGGGCAAAGATAACAAATAAGACGATTATTGCCAACGCTATCTGCGCTGCCCGCAAAATTCTCCGCAAGACTTTGCCTATAAGGCTTGTTTTTCCCCGCAGCGTCTGGGCGGCTGAGACTGCTGGCTTGACTTCTGCGCCTCTAATTAGACTTTCAAAATCAATCTTATTCGGGAGGACATCTATATATTTTGAAGGACATCTGAACAATTCCCATTCCGCCACTAAATCGTAGGTCTTGCCTGTTCTGGTATCAAATGCAACTGAACGGCTAAAGGTAGGATTCCATTCAATTTCGCCCAAACCTATTCCTTTTTGAAGAAGCATATCCCTGAGCCCTTCTTTTAAAGGCCTGTTACTTCCCGGATCATCTGAACCGCTCCAACCCCCGAGGATTGTGAATGTTAAATTCTTTTTATCCGCTCCGGATTTTTCCAAATCAACAAGCATTTGCCCTATCTCTTCGCTGGCAGGAGATTTATAACGATGAGCGAGAAGCCCTACTTTATTTACCTTATCATATAGTATTAAAACTATACAAGGGCCTGCCGCTTTTGTTTGCAGTATCGGCCGCTCGGAAGCTGCGGTAGTTATTTCATAATCATAAGTCACAAAAATCATACTGTCGGTCTCAAGCACAACCGGCAGCTTGCCCGTAACAGAAGGTATATGTTTAACCGACTCTAACGGAATTATGCGTATCTGATTATCATTCTTTTGATTGGCGGCAACTGGTTCCATTCCCCGCTGCGGCTGGGCTGGGGCTGGCGCGGCGGTGGACTCCTTAGTAGCTTGCGGCTGGGTAGGTAAACCTGAAATAGGGCAATCCGGATAAGACGAATTAAGCCGAGAATATTCTTGGGCAGATGCATCGCATTCTACCCACGCACCGCGAGATTCTATGAAGGCTATTCTTGAAGCTCCTTCTTTTATCTTCTCCTTTAATATTGGCGTGATTATTTTGTAAACATCTTTTGGCTGATAATCGTTGCATAATAGAATACCGGATGAGTTAGGAATAATCTTGAGGAATCTTCTGTTGCCCTGTACCCACGAAACAATCAAGTTTTCACCTGCTTTATCTTTAAAGCTTTCTCTAATAAGCGCATTATCCCCGCCTCTACCATATTCAATAAAACCTATCTCTGAGTAGGTATATAGCCTGAAGGCATACTCCGTAAGAGGCGGACAATCAGGCCCGCTCGGTAAAAATTGCTTACCATAATGATTGTGGACTCTCAGCCTTAGCCCAGTTTTTATTTTGCCTAATATATCCAGAAGTTTATGGTAATTTACGCCTTCTTTTCCTCCAAACACACAAAAACTAACCTCTACATCAGCAATAACTGCTTTAACCAACCCTATCTCTATGGCTTTCTCTTTCATAGCAGTATCTAATAATTCTCTTATATCTTCGTCTCTAAAATCTCCTTTTATTAGATAGGGTTCCCCTCGCTCAAAGCTTCCTTCTTTCAGTATATTCAATAATTCGCTAATACGGGCTACCTTTGATGGAGAAAAATACAGAGCTATCATGTGTTCCGCTAATGATCCTATATACTCCGGAACCTCCCTTTGTTTCTTTATTTCAAAATTATCGGGGCTGCTAATTTCAATTGAATAAATTTCTTCAAAATTATCTTCTTTGCCTGCCGCATACCAAACATACAGGCCAAGAAAGACTAATGTGCCAAAGGGGTAAAATCCAAATAGTAGGCTTACCAAACCAGCCAGCGCCATTGCCACTGCGAATCCCTTTGCTACATAAACGGCTAAATAAGCGGCTTTCTTGGAATCCATAAATTTATTAGCAATTGTCAACAATATCATGCCGCCATCCAGCGGGAATACCGGCAGTAGGTTATATACGCCTAATATTGCATTAACTAAGCCTAAACTACCCAAAATATAAGCATTAGGGTATAAGGCATTCAGGCCAACCAATAACCCGGCTAAGGCAAAATTCATTATTGCCCCAGCAAAGTGTATTTTGAGTTGTTCCCACATGTTGATGTTACCATTTATTTTTATATTAGCTTGCGCGCCGAAGGCGGTAAATCTAATATCTTTCAAGCTATTCTTTTGGTATTTATTGGCTACCATCGAATGTGCAAGCTCATGCAATAAAATCGAGGCAGTTAAGCCCAATCCTAACAATACTCCATTTAAATAACCAATAGGCGTCGCTCCCACAGCAATAATAATTATTGCCAACATAACAGGATAAGCCCATTGCATCTTTACAGGAATACCGAAGATACTTATAGGATTAAATAAAATTGAGGACAGCCCTGTTTTCTGCCGCGGCCGGGCTGGGGTTGGCTGGGCTGGGGTTATGGAATAATAGAATACATTCTTTCTCGAAGGCCTCCGTGGCATCCAAGGCCCCTTAAGACGATCTTTATAATCCCACACATCTATTCTTAATTTTTTGCTTCCAAAACTAATCCTTACCCTTCTGTGTTCTATCTTGGGTATCCTCAATAACAGTTCAGGTATTACATAACAATCAACCTTATCTCCAAAAATCTCTTGCAGATTCCAATTCTTAAAAGTGGCTACAGGGCCTGGGATAACTATAGCCCGTATCTTTCCTGCTCCTTTTAAATTAAACTTAGAAATAATTGTCTTATTTATTTCCTGGAACCTACTATCGTTCCAGATAACTGTATGTAAAGGGTACGCAAATAAACCGGTTGGCGTCTGTGCTATATAAATTATAACTGAACAACTAGCTACTCCTTCGGTAATAAAAGTAGTTTTTCTTTCTATTTTAGATAATTCCGTTTCTTCTAATTTTACCGGTTTTTCGCCAGGGGCTCCTACTATTATTTCCGGTACGTCCTTTTCATAAGAATCCGGCCGCGCCTGGCCAAAATAACCTTTCATTTGTGTTATTGGTTTCCGTAATAAAATACGCCTTATTATGAACTGCCTGATTTTAAAAGCCTCTATCCTTAATGCTTCCGAAACGCGCGTCAAACGTCCAACAGCGCCAATCTCGCAAGCACGCCCGCTAATCATCTTGCCAGCCAACCCGATTATTCCTACCGGTAGATCTAACAGCTGAGCCAAAACCTCAGAGACGAATCTATTCTTAACGCCGAGATTCCACAGTAACTTATGAGTCTGCTCGTGGATTTTCCCTCCAAGGCCTTCAGCGCTCTTTATCTTGCCTATGTAATTGTCAAATTCACCTTTACAGGTCAACTGGTATATCTTCCAAACAAGATAAATTCCTGAAATCACTGCCAGCGCTAGATTGCCAGAGAGGATTGACAGAACAAGCCCCACTGCCGCCAAACCCACAAAAGGCAGGGTGGTGCGTAGGGAGAGGGCCTGAGTTTGTTCTATGTCCTCTTTAGAAATATCCACACTTACGTCTCTTTTTATAATATTCCTCTCATAATCTTCCGCTATCTGCTCCATTGCTTTAAAAACATCTTTAAAGTAAACCTCTTCTACCTCTGTAGCGTCCATTACAAAAATCTTTTCCCAATTCTTCCTTATTTCTTCGTATTTTTCTGTAATAAATATTTTAGTCGCTAGATAGGGCGCCACAGAATCATTACCATTTAATATTAACGTATCTCTATCAAAATCAAAATTCTCTTCTATGTATTCCTTATATACAGCGACATCTTTCTTTAAGGACGTGAATTCAACGCCTAAACTTCCATTCTCAAGCAATGCTTTATCATAAGTTTTAGACAATGACACCATAATCTCAAAAAAATCACGTAATAAGCCAACGTACTTCTCCGGGTCTGTTTTTAGACAAAGTAGTTTTAGATAGGCTTGGTTCTTTAGTATACTCTTCCCTAATTCCCTAACCTTATCCGCATATTGCGCAAGGGCATTCTTTGCTTCCTGAATTTTTTCGTCAATTCCTTTATCTTGCCGAGCGATATCCTCAAGCACCCCAATTACTTGTTCGCCCAACTCTAATATTTCATAAAACTTTGTATCAAAACCGCCCTTGAAATATTCAGCTGCCTCTCTTAATCCTCGCAAACTTAGTTCTCGCGTATCTTCTCCATTGGCTAAGCCAAGTTCTTTTGAAATCATCTCATCTAATAGCGCGAAGAATTCAATCATATACGCAGGAATCACTTTTACCTTTTTCCCTTCTATTTCTACTTTACAAATACTACTCAGGTACCGATCCAGCATGCTATAGCCTTCATTCACTTCAATAACTCCGAACCGTTGTAAAATAAATTGGTGCCTGATTGCATGTAATTCCTCATGGCGATACGCTCCCTGCCGGATAACTTTTCCCTTAAGTAACCTTATTTGGTTCTTTTGTTTATCGTAGTTAGCTTCCGAACTATTCCTCAAATTACTTTCCAACTTTTGTTTCTCTTCCAGCTCTTCCTGGCTTAGCTTTCCGGACAATTCCCTACTCTCAAGTGTTTTGAGCCGGTAATCCTGTTCTTTAGTTAATCGACCAACAAAAATTATTTCTGGGGGCGTAAATTCTCCATCTATGCCGGTCTTTTCCTTAATCCGCCTTACTGCTCCTAAGAAGAATTCGTTAGCAGAACGGATTATAGATTCCTCGTCTACTTTTTGATCCTCCTGAGGAGTTGTTGCAGCCGCAAGGGAGGCTGCGATTAACCCGGCTCGTAGCCCTACGTTAAGCTGCGTGGATTGCGGCTGGGGTAGAATTCCCTTGACAGGATTTGTAAGGTGTGATATAGATTTTGTGATGGTAGAGAACGGATTTCTAAATAACGGCCGCAGAGAAGGGATATTTAGAATATGCCTTAATCTCTCCAGCATTCTTTTTGCTGCTATGCTGGCATCCGAATTCTTTGTTAAATTCTCTGCAACCATTAGAACAGCCCTGGGCATTGCTTTAGTTCTATTAATTACCCTTGCAATAACTGTCAGCCCACCCAAGAAAGAAGAGCGAGGTGAATGATATGGCATTAACGGCCGCAATAATTGTTTCAGTATTCGCAATAATTGTTCTGGTCCTTTTAGGCATAGACCAGCGCCGCGCTCATAAGCACGCCCAATAAGCCTTCCCGCTCCTACTAGTAAATCTAACAACTGGGCTAAAGCCTCAGAGATAAATCTATTTTTAATACCGAAATTCCACAGTAACTTATGGGTTTGTTCATGGGCTTCGGCAGCAAGGCTTGCGTCTGTATAAACTATCTTGCCTGTTTTTGGATCAAACTCGCCCTTATGGAATAGCTGGCATATCTTCCAGGCAAGATAGATACCTGAAATCACTACCAGTGCTAGATTGCCAGAGAGGATTGACAGAACAAGCCCCACTGCCGCCAAACCCATAAAAGGCAGGGTGGTGCGGGAAGAGAGATGTTGAATTTTAGGAGAGGTAATGGACTGTCTACCAATCATAGGATAATTAGGTATATATCCGAAATGACCTTGATAAAATTCCTCGAGTAACTCTTTTGCTATCTTTCTAATTTGTTCTGCAGGTATATAATATAGTTCTCCAAAAATATATCTTTTTATTCTATCCATGAAATTGGTAATAATGCGTCGTGTAGCTTCGGCATGGTTGTCTAATGACCTTCGTTGATATTCGGCTATGCGCCTGCCAAAACTTGCCCTTACTTCGTCGTCATCGGGATTCTCTGCCAGTGTAGTTAAGCGCGCGGTGTATTCTCTGTCTATTTCATTCATTTGGCTACCAAATTCCATCCAATCAAGCCCGTGTCTCCCTTCATGGCTGGCCTTGCCTAATCTGCTACCCTCTGTTCTCATATCCGGCTCTAATATAACGTAAGCTTCACTGCTACCCTGCGGATAAAATCCGTATGCCACGTTTTGGGCGACTTCGGCTCTCACAAATACAACTCTTCTAAATATACCTCTTTTACCTGCATAGTTAACCTCAATAATACCAACAACGTCTCCGATTAAAACTTTATTGCCATTTCTGTATTCAACGCGATTATTACTTTGAGTATGTTTGCCGCTATCAGCTGAAACTACATTACCACTGCCATTATTAACCTCACGATAATATATGCCATGATAAGAATTCAAATCCTGAACTACAATAAAACCGCCATCTAAAACTGCTATCCTTGTATGCCTACGTGACACTTGAGTATCACTCCATACGCTTGAAATCTGAGAACCTAATTTAAATCTGCCACTCTGTTCGTCTCTACCTATCTCAATACTCTCTGTAAATGACACCTCTCTGCCTAATTGTTGGCTATCCCCATCAATTCTGACTGCACGGTAACTACCTAAACCTAATTTATCTTTTATTATCGCTACCAACGTATTACCAACCTGCAATACTACTGTAAATTCGTCATTGCAACGTAAAGTTACTCCACCACCGGTTCTCATTCCCCCTACATGTCCGGATTTCTCTTGCGAAGGCGTAGCGTAGTATGACAAAATAGGCGGAATTAATGGAGAACCAGCGGCTCGCTTACCTCCGTTATAACGAGCCGTTGGTTCCGTTGATCCTGTAGACCGGCGTGTGGTTGTTGCGCGCTGCGCTAAGGCGAGTGAGAATAGTTTCGCGGTCGCTGCCAAAAAGCTGCTCCCAAGAATCAGCGCGGCCGTTACGGGTGTAAACGTGGCCGGTAAGCTCATTAATAAGGAAAATCCGCATATGGCCATTGCCGTTCTCTCTAGCAGCAGCGAAGACGGTAGAGTCGTGGATGAACTCAACGATGTGGTCAAAATCCAGTTCAGTGTAGTTAACCATATTACACCTCCTATGATTATAGTTGTAACGGGGGCTGCAACAAGAGGGGTCAATCCCTGGAGGAGGGCTCCTGTCACCATGCCCCCGATTACAACAATAGCCGCAAATACTCTACCTGCCACGGTAGGAGGCATAAGCGGCTCGGTTAAGTTTCTAATTTCTTCTATTAAGTTTTGAATTAAGGAAGGATTATTGATAAAGGCGGTTTGACTCTGGATTATTAAGGATTCTACGCCATTACTTGCAGGCGGACTGCGAGGCCTATAAATTGCGCCTTCTTCTGCCGCTTTTAATAATCTAATGATACGATCATAAGCAACGTAAGATAGCAGCGCGATTAAACCAATCGCTACTAAATTTGTAGCTCCTGTTTGCCAATTTACTACGCTAGAACTAAGCCCTATATAAGGTAAAGCAGCAAATCCAAGTAAACCCGGTATAAAAGTTGTGCCTACGCTGCTTGGTGGCCTAGGATTCCGTCGTAGCTCAGATTCACTTCCTGTACTAACTGTCCCAGATCCTCCATGGTAATTCTTCTGGACCTTTCGAATTCTGCCACCATAAATTGTGTATATAATGATTTTAGTTCCATCTGCCAATTCTCTAAATTTAACTTTAACATTTGATCCTCCTTTTTTACTTCTGACCCTTTTATTGACCCCTGTTACTCCTCCAAACATAGTTGCGCGAGGGAGTTCAGGGGCAGGAGGACCGAGAATAATAATAACCGTATTTATGCCGTTTTCAGGCCTGGGCTGGATGAGCTGATATTGACCCTTTACCAACTCAACTAACGCCTCAACCTGCTGCTCTAATTTGCTTAATGTTTTTTCAGAAACATTGTCTCTTGAGCTTATTACCTTTAATAACGCTGCTACAACAGCGCCTAATTCTTCGGGGGTGAAAGCGTTTTCTTTTCTCTCTGTCGGTTGTGCTCTCCTGCTGCCTGTTGCTACTTTTTCGCTGTTAGCTACCATATCTGCCGCGGCATTAGCTGTCTTGGAAGAGGCAGGAACTACGGTAACCGTAATCTTAGAAATGCCTTGAGTAAGGCCGGAATTTATCAGGGAAGCGAGGGCAGCGTTTAATTTAACAATTATATCCTCAAGCTTATCTTTATTCTCAAGATCTTTGAGTATGGCTTTTATAATTCCTTCAATGAGCGTCCTTAAATCATTTTCTTCGTTTGAGGGAGTGGATTTATCGTTCGGATTCTGGCTGGCGCTTAAGAAAGCAGCCAATAATTGGGCGAGGGATTGGATGTTGGCAAAAATGAGGATGATGGATACCCCTGCCCCTGCCGGCGACGCCTTGTTCAACTGGGCCTGGCAAACGAAAATTACGAATTGTTCATTCAATATCACTGCCCGCGCTGAACCGAGCTTAATCTGGTTGAGTATTTCGCTGACGGCAACTTGGGCCCTATCTTTATCTTGAGGATTATTCCCCTCTCCGTTCAGGACTATTACTACTGGAGCCGCGGGTATGCCTGCGCCAAAAGGTATTGCGCCAAAAGGAATTCTTGCGGATACTCCGTTATATTTACCAATGGTATCGGTATAAGAAACCTGGCCTTGGATTGAAGAAGCCCCTTCTTTGCCGCTGCCGCTCTCATTCAGCCCAGCCGCGCCTTGGCCCGGATTAACTACCCCGAAGAAAGTCCCTAAAATAGCGTTAATCAATGCTGATAAATCTGCGCCTTGTATCGGGTAAGCAACCCCGCCTATAATCACTACCCCGCTATCCCCGAATATTGAATCTTCACCGCTTATGCCACCGAAGCCTGCGGCGCCGGAACCTGTGGCTGAACCTTTGCTTCCACCAACAGCGCCTGCTCCGCTTCCGCCGCCCGGGGCAACTTCGCCACCTGGGGTGCTGGTGCCGGGCGCGGTGTTGCTAGGCGAAAGTGTATTAACTTTCCCCTTTATACTCTCTATCTCTTTCTTAGAAAGTTCCTCTTCTTTCTTAAATACACCTTCTTCTTGCCCTTCTTTATACTTTTCATAAGAAACCACCAAAAACTTTCCTTTTATTTTAACCAGATTTATTAAGCGCACATCTGAGCGTCCTGCTATGCCTTTTTCATCTTCGGATTCATTATCTAAAACCGACACTGTCCCGTCTTCATTGATTTTTATTATTTGCACAAAATGATATTCTCCGTTTCCTATTTTCTCCAGAGCATATATTGTTATACCCTTTTTCAGGAGTTCTCTTAATCTATCTATATCAACAGCAAAGGCCGCTAATCTTTTCTCTAATCCTAATTTAAATTCTATTATTTTTGTATTAAAGATATTTAAGATAGTGGATAATTCTCTATCTGATGTTTCTATCGCGCTGATAATTTTATCTTTCATTATAGAAGTTAACCAAGTAAGAGAACGCACAAAAGAAACAACGCAATGGACTCTACGGACTGGCATATCCTCTATCTTAATAGTGTCTTTCGCTGCCTCTTTGGCCTCTTCGGCCGTCTTCTTGGTCTGGCCGAGTTCTTCTTTGGTCTGGCCGAGTTCTTCTTTGGTCTGGCCGAGTCCATCTTCAAGTTTTTTAAGTCTACCTTCAACTTCTCCGTTGTCAAGCTCTTTAATTTTCAAGAGCTCTGTTATTTCTTCTGCATCATACCAATCATAGTTCTGTATTTTTATCTTTACAGCATTGGCTAAATGTATTAATAAATTTGGCTCATAATTACCGTATCCTTTATAGAATTCCTCTGTCATTTCCCTTATCTCTTCCAACTTCCTATCAACTATTCCAATATTTCCTAAATCATATAGAGCGCCTTCTTTCGCATTTTCGTCTATGGTTATAGCCCTATTGCCGTTTACTCTAAATATGCGTCTAATTATGACTGCCATAATAGCCCTGACTTTAAGATCATCTTTACTATCATCAGGGCTCCTCTTATCTAAGAGGTCAACCAGCTCCGTATTAACTGTATCGGCTGCCTTTATAATATCTTTTATCCGGATAGTATGTATTATTTGGGCTAACTGGCTAGTTATTCCTTTTTTATGGTCTTCCTCTTTTTCATGAACTATAACCTGACTAATGACAAAAGCGGCATCCGTTCCTCCAAGTAATTCATTAATTTTGGCTTCTGCCTCCTGTCTATTTCTACCCAGTTTAGAATGGTATTCATACTCTCCTTTATTATCCCTTTTGGCAATAGGTTCTCCACCCGTGAGTTCTTCAAGTCTTTTAAGCAGTCTTGCTAATCTATATAACTCAGCCGCAACCTTCGGATAAGACTTTTCTAATGTTTTAGCCCAGGATCTAACTTCCTCCGCAGTCGGCATATTGTGAAATGTATTTTTATTATTATCAGGATGATATAAGGCCGGAACGCGTTGTCCGAGAGATTGGAGGGTGTAAGAAGGCCCGCTACCCTTATTGCAGATAGACTGGGACCCCTTGATTACGCGCTGCGACGGTGTGGGCGATGACTCCTCTGCTTTCAGTACCCCAGAGCTTTTCCCATGACCCATCGGGTTGATGGACGCAAACCTCTCCGGTGTGCTGGTCAATAAGGAAGAGAGCATCCGACTTAGCAGCGACCATAATCCTTCCGTCTTTCTCAAGAACCACGAGATGGTCAACTTCAAATTCCAGATTGTCTGTTCTATTATACTCTGCCATTTTGCGCCTTCTTTTTGATTCTTAATATATTTTATAAAGCCAATTGTTACAACTACACTTACAGCTACAACCACAGCAATGCTTGCGAATAAAGCAACATTGAGTCCGGCTATCGGCGGACCGGTGGCATAAGGGGTCATGAATGCCGAAGATATAAAGACAAATGGTACAATAGATAACATTCCGGGTGAACCGGGTTTATTGTCTTTCTTAGAATGTTCTGGGCCTTTCGCTGAATCAGAGCCGTTTCCATTTCCATTATTAGTGTTGTTTGTCCTTACAGTTATGTTATCTTTAAACGGAGCCGGTAAGCTCTCTTTCAGGTTCTTTGTTAATTCTTCCAGCGCACCTTCTCCTAAACCATCAATACTATTAACGACAATCTCTGCTGCGCCTTCACCATTATTGGAAATATATTTTAATTCGGCTACAGGCTTATTATTTAGATCAAGGACTTGAGCCACATCTTTATTCCCGTTATTCCTCGCTATTCTGCCCTTTCCTGAACCATTAAGGCTTATTTCCTTACCTATTAATACCTCCAAAGAAAACTCTTTGGCGTCTGGTGCAACTACGTCAGGAGCTTTAGCAGGCGATTTTGGATCATGCTGATCGCCTTCTTTTAAAACATATACTCTAAAGTTACCCTCTTCACCTGGAATAGGGGTATAGAGGATAACTGTTCCGCCTAAATGATGTTCTTTCTTGTCTTTTTTCTCAGCCTCTTCCCCAATAGTCAAATCTAAATCTACTTCCTTACTGTAAGTTACGGTATAAGTTCCATCTTCATCCAGCTCTATTGAGCCTTTTTTGTCTGAAGATTCATAACGGCCAGGAGTAATACCTGTTATATTGCCAGCTCTATCTACCTTAACTGGCGTTGCCTTAGGCAAAATAACCTCTTGTTGCATAAACGCGTATCTGTTTCCGCCTTCGCTGATAACTTTTGCGGTTAGGCTGCCATCGTCTTGGACAACAACCTGTAAACCGCCAGAAACATAACTACCTTTTAATAAAGTTACTTGGGGAGGGAATGATAACCCGGATAATTCGATGGCTGCCTGCGTTTTTTCTTTATCTAAAGAATCTCCAAACATATTCTTTACTTCCTCGTCAGACATAAACTCGATTTTAGCCTTTGATCCTGCAGCGAATTCCATTAAACCAACTTTAGCATCCTTTTTAAGCGTAACTGTGTAATTTTTCTTACCATCAATAGCTCCTATTATAACCGAACCGCCGTCGCCTTTAAGGTTATACTGGCCGTCGGGCAATTGAGGGCCGAAAGGACCGAATACAAAAGATGTACCCACAGGAATATTTAAAATAAGTGAACGTATCCCGGGCAATGGTAATTCTACTCCTTCGGCAGCAACTACGGTTACTACTCCGTCCCGTTTGTATTCCAGACCATTTAATACTCGGCTCACATATTCTCCCTGATGATTATATTTAATCTCTGTGCCTTGGGAGGTAGTAACAGATACCTCTTTCCCCTCTGAATCTTTTCCTGTAAAGGTATAATCGCGGTCATAGATATATACTGTAAAAGGTTCATCCGGATTATCAGGATTGGCTTCTAACTTAACTCTGCCAATCTGTTCTCCAGCACCATTCTTTATAGTCCCGATCTCCTGGCCAATTAAGTCTTTTCTAAAGTTGGGCGTATGTGAATTATCCTTATCAGATCTAACGTAAGATACGCCATTGCTTAAGTAAACCACTAACCCATCGCTCAAAACCGCATACTTCCTTTCGGCCGCAACTACTGTTATAGTTTTTGTACCGTCAGCGTTATATTCTATTTTAAGGCCATCCATAGTCTGGACTATCCTAAACCCTTGTTCAGTAGGCTGCCAGATATCACCTGTTGCTTTATCTTCAAATTCAGTCCCCGCATCAAATCTTTGATAATCTAATTTCCCGCCTTCTGCTACTACTTTCCAATTAGCTTCTTTTTGGTAAGGAGTAAGTGTTATTTGGTTGGCTCCTTCACCCAAAGTAATTGTTTCGCCTTGAGCAATATGGCCGAAAAGCTTTATATTTCTTAAAATATTTAGCGGCAGGGACTCCATTGGATAGAATTCCTTAACCCCTAACTCTTTATCGCCAATTTTTACTTTACCATCTTTTGGCTCAACATCTACAAACTCTACCCTTCCATCCGTCTCCGTAATTACCAGATATATTCCCTTAAGCGAAGCGGCGATTTCGGCATTCTTTTTTATCTTTGCAATTTCTTCATCGGTAGTCGCAAGACCTAAGAAGAGAATATAAACTACCTTCAGATCTGCATCATTCGAATCTAGATTATCAATCTTAGCTATCTCCTGGATAACTTTCATTGTAATTCCTTCTTGCGGATTCCAGCCCTTTAATTTCTCTTGCAAAGATTTAATATCTTTTTCTAAATCAGCGGCTAATTTCTTCAGTTCAGCCTCTGCCTTCTTTGTATCGCCTTTGGTAAATTTTTCAGCATATTTATTCACCGCTTCTTGAGTAATTTTTTCACCCCAGTTCCAAATCCCTTTTACTTTTGTAAGCTTCTCTATTACGCCAAGAACATTCCTTACATCGCAGGCTGCATCAAAAAGACCTTCTTTGCCTATGGATATAATAAAGTCAACGAGCTTGGTTTCGCCGTTTACTAATTTTGCTAAAGTAGCAAGCGAAACATTATCAATTTTTTCCTTTTCTATGTTGGGTACCTCCACCAAGTCTTTATAAGCTTTATTAAATTCATCAAGTGCTTTTGGTGTGTTAATCAGGCCAAGTAAAGCCGCAACTACACCGAGGTCATTGTTTATCTCTCTGGCTTCCTTAACGCTAATACAAGCCTTCTCCATAGCTTCAGAGGCACGTTTAAGCATCATAATTCTTACTGCTGAAGGTAAAGATGGGTTGTTAAGCTTAGAAATATCTTGCTTATATTTCTTATTTGCCTTCTCCTGACGTGTTACTATGGCATCCCATTTCTGATATAGCTCTTTACCCTCAGGCTTGCTCTGGTCAATATTTGCTAAGATGAATCTGGCTAAGGCAGGAAATTCTTTTTGTAACTCTTTTATTTTCTCAAAAGTAATCGGCTGAAGATTGTTCCCGAAAGCTTTAATCACTCTACCTGCCGAAATTAACCAATCTAAATCCGCTTCTAATCCACTTTCAAATATTGCCTTTACTAATTCGAATGTCTCTATTGTAGAAAGCTTAATCCCGCCGGCATTAGCAGGGATTATCCCTATTGCCTGCAGGCTGGCTATTTCTTCTCCGGGCAGACTAAGTATTTTATCTATCAGGGCAGCGAATAATCTTCCGCGAGTATTCAGGTTTCCATTACCGAGGGCAAAATCATTTTGGGGATCGTTTAAATATTCCTTTACAGCGGATTTTTCTTGAGGGGATAGATTAGCAAAATATTGGTTAACAAATTCTTCTGCTGTCTTGGGTGGAGCCTTATTAACACCTACGGATCCTGCTACTTGAGTAGCAGTTGGTGTGGAAGCGAAGAAGTCAACAATTCTTGAAGGAAGAATATCCTCCCCTAAATATTTAGCAACTCCTAAGACTGAATCGTGATTCACAGGCACTTGATTTAATCCATATCTAGAAGGCAGTATCTTTCCGAAATCTTTTTTCTCATGTTCTTTACTGCTTTGGGCAAATTCTTTCAGTTCCTGAACCTTCTGCAGTGTCATTTCACTTAATCCTTTAGAACTCAAAAGGTCATCCCACATCTTTATTGCTGATTCCCAGCTCTGTTGCGAAACTACCCTTACCCATTCTACGCCTGAAAGCGGCTCGTCATTTAATCTTTGGATTAAACCATAAAGGCCGCTTCTCTCCTTTGTTCTTACTTCCTCGATAACCTCTCTTTCCTCGGGAGTTAGACCGGCGTCATCAAATAATTTCTGTAATGGCGCGGTTGATCTGGTATTTCTAAAGATAGTAAGAATGGCGCTCTTATGGGAAGAAGAAGTTTGCACAATCTGAAGAAAATCTGCATTTAAAAGAAGCCTGTCTTCTAATGACAGAGAAAGAATATCTTTTGTATCGGTTATCTTATTTTTAACTAAATTTTGTAAATCTTTAGCTTCATCATCCGAATAATCCCTGTATAAAGAAAGGTTTTCTTTTAAGTAGGCAAGGGTCTCATTTAATCTTTCCTCATTAACAATGACTATCTTGTTTCCTACCGCCCCAGAGTCTCTACAGTTTCTGTTTATGCCGTGGGTAAGGAAATCCCATGTCCAACCCTCAGCTCCATAAATTATCACATCAAGGTTTCCCTTAAAACTCCACTGCTTTGCCACTCTTGGCAGAGCTACTACTATACGTGCTTCCGGCCCTATTTTTTTACGTAATTCATCAATTTTATCAACTGGCGTATCTCCTTTAATGGCATCTACTTGCCTTCCTTTTAACTTCTCTGAATTTTGCAGTTCTTTAAAAACCCTATCTAAACATGTAGGGTTATCTATTTCAATTAAAACGCCTCGCTTGCCTTCGATAGCGGCTCCGGTGGCTAAATCAATTAACCCTCTGCCTTCAACGGCTTCAACGGCTAAATCAATTAATCTCGAAATCCCCGTATCTTTCTCCACTCGCACCTCCCTTGCCCCTATCATCTCACTAATATTGCTTTGTAGCCCTATTTCTTCTATTCCAGATGCTCCGGTTTTAGCAAGCATTATCTTCTCAGCACCGGATTTAGTTGCAGAAAGGCCAATAATTGGGCCGCCGCCCTCAAACATCTCTTGGATTGGATTCTCCCTTACTGTCTTTGTAGAGGCCCTTATATTATCTAATTTGAAGGGGCTATCTTTACCTATTGTTAAATTATATTTCAGTGTCTGGGCAACCTTATAAGCAAGGCTTTCTGACAGCATATCAGGCTGGGCTTCTCCGCCTTTAAACGTAGGCACCATTTCACCCTTGCCCCTATCAGGGGTTAAGCCTGAGAGGCTCCCAATTTCATGAACCTTTCCCTTGGCAACATCGTAGACTAAATTCGGCACATATCCTTGTTCTATATAATGTGCGAATACAGGCCAACTAAGGAGAAAATCTTCTCCGGCAATAACGCTGTTGCCTCTGGGTTGGCCTCGATAGTAAACCATTTCGCCTTGCCTTGCTAAAGACTCAAATTCCCTCTGGCTCTTGGCTTTTCTTATGAGCGGGCCTTTACCTGTCAAGCCTGTTTCGTCACCCTGAAGATTTATATCTTTAAAAAGCTCTTCTGATTTACTTGCTATGTCTCTTAGAATATGGCTATCCTTTACAAGGCTATCCTGAGAAATAATGTATTGGTTCTCTCTGAGTAAAAGATCATCTACCTCATCGAGAATTCTCCAGCCTTCCTTTCTCAATTCTAAGGCTTCCCGTATTCCTTTATGCCAATCAAATTTATTAGGTAAATGCCCGCGTGCATCTATGGAAACAACAACGATTGTTTTAGGGTCTCTAAGCGCTCTTTCTATTTGCTCCGCGATGGATTTAGCTCCTGCTGGATCATTATCCTTTATCGCCTTTTCATAAGCTTGTATTAGAGAATCCAGATTAACCATATCAGTTGCTCCCAGTTCTTTGGCAACATCTTTATAAACTACATTTATTACGTTAGCGGGCCCTCCTTCTGTGTATGGAACAGTTGCATCGCCATTAAGAACAAAAATAGTTGGGTATTTTCCATTTCTTGCTAACTCAGCACCAACTACCACGGTAATCAAGGTCTTGCCTCCGGCATTCCTTAAGGCAACTATGCGCTCATTCAAAAGTGCTTTTATCGCTGTTTGCTGATCTTTCCATTTATCAATATCAAGCTCGCCATTGTTACGCCGAATGATTCCCTCGATTTGCCCAATTAATCCTTTTGCTTCCTGGACTTGGGCTGTTCCGGAAGGCCTTACCTCATTAAAGACAATCAGATATTTATCTGATTTTAGCGCGACATTACTGCCTTCTCTTACGGCAATAGGCCCTTCTTTATTTCCATTATTAAGAAATATACCGGTCGGTTTTAGTTCGCTATTTTGGGAGGGGACTGCAGAAAGAATTGTTTCTACTGGGATGAGGACTGGCTCAAGGACTTTGGTGGCTGGATTATATTTGGAACCTAACTCAAATACCTCGGGCGAAGAATTTACTTCCTCCGCCTCTCTTGATTCTATCACCTTACGAAACCGCTCATAATCAAGCAGAGGTAACAGGATACGTTGTGGAGGGCCATCTGGAATTATGCTTGTACCAATACCATTCGCTCTTAACATATTAACAGGAATCACTATTACTGAAGACGGATTCAAAGGATCCTCTATTATTACAGAAGGATTGTATCCATTTCCGGAAATTGGTATTTCTATGTTGTTTATTCCTGCACTATTTACTGTAATCCTTGGCTTGCTCGGTTCAGGAATTGCTCTTGCGCTTCCTGAAGGAGCTTTTACTCCTTCTGTCCCAGCGATCAAGATTCTTCCATCGGGGCCATAAAGAACTCTGGACTGCTTAATAGGATTCCCACGAGAATCTATATCTTCTCCTACTCTTCTTCCTAAATGGTCATAAAGAATTGAAGCGCTGTCAACATTTACCCCGCTCACGTTGCCGTCTGGAAAAACAATCTCCTCAAGTCCTTCTTTGAACCACATATAAGCCTCAGGGCCAAAAATAACAAGAACAGGAAGCGCTAAAGCGCCTGTCAAGGGAGATATTAATTGTTCAAAGACACATTCTTCTGCCACAGGGGCCATAAAATAGCGCGTTATAGCAGAGTCTTTTCCAAATATATTCTCCACACCCTTAGCAACATTACCAAATGTATAAACCTGTTTGCCTATATCAGCAAACTTTAGGTTTGTTAAGGCCTTCTCTAACATAGGCCCGCCGATAAAGAAGAATACGCCGTAAAACGAACCCCAAGGATCAGCAAATGCCTCTCTCACCAGGGCCCTTGCCCCCATAGATATACCCTCGCTCCACAACGCATCCCAACCATTAATACCAGGCATAAGTTGATTTGTAAGGGGGCTTCTTCCTGTAGCTATGTTTGCCGGGTCAAATTCTCCCAACGTATCTATTAAGAATTCTGTTAATCCTTTTCCTAAGCATGCCTGGCCAAATTCAGATTTAAAAAATAGATTAAAACCATGCGAGGCTATCTCAATTCCCGGCCGGACAAAAGGAATCCAAAACATTAATTGGTATAAGGAGCTGGCTGTTTTAACTTGTGTAATAAGCCGCCCTACTTCCGTGAGTTTCGCTAAAGTCTCTGGATCTACTTCCGCAATTCCCACTAAAGCTCTCAATTTTAGTAACGACTCTTCTGCCCCAATTTTTAAACCCTCCCCCAAACCCTTGGCCTCAAATACCTTGCTTCCTGCAGCCTTACCCAAGGCCTTCACTAATAACCAAGTGAAATTTAAGGCAAGGCCTATAGCCGGGTAACGCAGTATATCCCAAGCATCTGGCCGTAAATAATCAAGATACTTTTGGCTCATTAAATCGTTAAAGTTCTTTAAATCAACGTTCTTGAGGTCGTTAAGTCCAATCTCGATTTCAGCGAGCCCTAACTTCATTGCCTTCAACTCATCATCGCTTATGCCTGTTCCTTTTATTTCAGCCTCTTTCTTTTCTATATCGTTTAGTGTATCCCCTTTTAACTTTTCAGTCCTGGCTATGTTGCCCGATATCTTTAACATAGCTAAGGGAGGGTAAAGAGGAAGGCAGACAAATTCTGCCAGAATAAATACTGCTGGCCCAATAACCAGTAAGCTTTGGGTGAGAAAATATCCCAGAGAAAAAGAAGAAGGGCTCTTGGGGTATAAGGAGCGGCCTATCAAAATTGCCAGCCGCGCTATTGCGAGCTGATAAGCCCCTTCAATAAATGCCTGAGAACCGCCTCTTTGCCAGACATATCCCCAGAACCCATCCCAACCGCCTTTCTGAGCGCCCCAATTCAAATCCCAGTAATAGTTAAATGTAAGGCGATTAATTCCTCCCAGAAATGCCCAACCGGCAATTGAACGCACAGCCGCCATCCAACCCGCAGGCCTTAAGCTTAGCAACCCCTTACTACCCAATGACGGCAAGAAAGCCAAATTAAGCCCGATTAAACCAGCTAATATTGGGTCGCCGCCAAGAAAGGCATTATTGATGAATACGCTGATAACCGGCCAAGTAAGAAATCTACCCCCACCCACTAAGAACCACCTCGCCACCTTAATAAGCGTAGAGGCGGATGTGGCGGGAGATAAGAAAACCACCGGCTTTAATAAAACTAATCCTAATCCTGCTAAAACTCCCCATCCAGGTTTCCATTCGCGATTAAGCACCTTACTTGCGCCAAGGCTTATTCCTTCGCCAAGAAGCGGCCAAGTAAAAAATCTCCCCTTGCCGATGAACGCAGACTTAAGAAACCTGACTACCTTCTCTACCCCTATTAAAGAAGCTATGGAAACCCCAATAAAACCGGCTAAAAATCCCCATCCAAACTGTGAACCATAAAAAGCAAGTTTGTCTCCGAGGGCATATGTATAACCCCCGCTGTGCTGGGCTGAATTTATGACAAAAGTAAAATTGGCATAGGCAAGGCCGATATGTAAACCAGCTCTAAGCGGCAGCGCGCCCCAACCCTTAGCTACTAATAAACCGTCAATCCCTAAGATAGCAAAATTAGCCAACGCAAGAAAGGCAAAAGTATAACCAAAAGCCTCAAGATTCTCTATTGACCATAAATCGCCTTCTCCGAGTATAGGAGAGAACATATATGCTGCTCCAGCGCCAATCAATCCCCTGGCTACGCTCGACAAAGCAATCTCTTTGATTCCCGTAGGGTAAAATAAGACCTTTAATAAACGTACTATCCAACTTGTAGAACTTAAATTAGCAGATAAAAGGCCTAAAATTCTCTGCACCCCAAAAAAGGCAACTCCAATCACAAAATCTATACCTAAATCTTTAACAAACCCCCCAAAGGTTATCTCTCTTCCTTCCGCAGCCGCTATCGCAAATCTTATGGGTATACCCCAAGCTGCAACTTGCAGGCCAGAATTTATTAACATTAACGCTGTTGTAAGAGGTGCGATGTTAGTTGCTGCGGCTGCAGCGGCGGGGGCCACAGACACAGAAGTCAATGCCATTAGAGGTACCAATGCAGCAGCACCAATGGTGGCACCTATCCGTTCCAGTAGAGACCAATTCTTTGCAGGACCCCGTTCATTCCAAATAAATGCCCCTGCGCCAGCTCCGGTTAAACCAGCTGTAATCAATAAAGGCACTGTAACATGTAGTACTACTGCTATCGCAACAAAAGCCACGGCAGCCGCCACAACTACTACTGGGTTTGCTCCTGCCAAAACATACTTCAAATTCTCCCAGGCATAACTAAAGCTACCTCTTTGGCTTATAAAAGCGTTTTGCACTGCCTGGCTATAAAGTTTTACTGCCTCAAAATCCTCAACGGCTTTCCTTGTTGTTTCTCTAAAAGCCGTGGTTGCCAGGGGCTCAAGTATCTGAGAAAAAGTAATCAGCTGGCCTGCTGTCGTGAAAGATACTGCTGCCTGAGCAACGGTGGATAATACCGAAGCCTTCTGATAGGCCTCGTATACGCCTTCCTTTCCATTGCCATAGTTGGCGGCATTAAATTCAAAGAGGGCTACCCGAACAGCGGTGGATAATAAAGAAACTTTCTGATAGGCCTCGTATACGCCTTCCTTTCCATTGCCATAGTTGGCGGCATTAAATTCAAAGAGGGCTACCCCAACAGCGGTGGATAATACCGAGGCCTTCTGAATGCATTCTACGGTTTCTGCCCATTTTTCAGTCTCATAATTCGCCCTAAAATCCTCTAATTTAATCTGATCAAAGACATATGCCCCATCATCCTGCCTGATTGCCCCTAAATCAGTCTCAAACTTATCATTGGCTTCCTTTAATTGCCGGGTAAGGCTGGGCAGGTCAAGCGCAACAATATTATCTACATTAATGTTCTGCTTGGCTAAAGCCTGTTTTATTTCGGCAGTTACCTCTGCCGGGTCTAAGGCTAAATCGGCTAAGTCAACAACAGCAATATTACTGACATTATTAAAACCGTATTTGGCTAAAAGCTGCCTTGCTTCAGCAGTTACCCCCACTGGGTTTAAACCCTCTGAGGACAAAAGGCTATCTTTATCTTCGGATAAAGAGTTAATAAGGCTGTATGTGCGCTTGATTTCTTCTCTTGCTGCAATAACATTGCGGAAATCTTCTAATTTAGCCGAATCATAAATATATGTTTTATCCGCCTGCATGGTTGTTCCCGAATAGAGCTCCAGCTTATCATTGGCATCCTTTAATTTCTGGGTAAGGCCGGAAATATCAGCAGCAGCAATATTATCTACATTAATACCAAAATATTTAATTAAGGCCTGCTTTATCTCGGGGCTTACCTCTGCCGGGTCTAAAGCTAATGTTAAAAGATTACCTTTGGGTTCCTCTCCAGATAAAAAGCTAATCAGCCTAAGGCTGCGGTTAATTTCTTGGTTACCGGCAATAACATCGCGGAAATCTTCTAATTTAGCCGAATCCGAATCATAAATATATGTTCCATCGTCCTTCCTAGTTGGTCCTAAATAAAGCTCAAGCTTATCATTGACCTCCTTTAATTGCGGGTAAAGGCTGGAAAGGTCAAGCGCGGCAATATTATCTACCTTAATACCAAAATATTCGGAATATTTAGATAAGGCCTGTTTTATTTTAGCAGTTGCCCCATCTGGGTCTAAGGAAAAAGATAAAATATTAAGTCTGCCTTCATCATTGGTTAAACCCAGGCTCTTCTTGATATCTTCGGGTAAAGAGCTAATGAGGTTAGAGTTGCGTTTGAATTCGTATCCCTCAACCTCAGCGACTTCCTTTTTGAATGCCTCAAATTTATCTTTATCAATAACTTCCCAGCTATAAGAATTTCGGCCGACGAACTCTGGCTGAGACCCGGGCACAGGCAACGGCGCAGGCTGGTTAGTATAAATTGAGTTAACCGGCTTTACTCCTGCTTTATCCTCTACGCCCTCCACAAATTTACACGCCAAAACTAAAAGCGTGATATAATCTTTAGAGTTGATAGAAATATTTTCCGGGCTATCTTTTAACTGACTTAATAAAGGCCCGTATGTTTCTCTTTCTTTAAGGCTTAAACCTGCTGTATCCATTATAATATCGGAATTAAGCCCGCCCAGTAAATCTGCCAATTTAGCTTTTGCTTCTTCTCCGCCGGATATCTTGGCAGGCGCAGCCAAACCAGTGTCCGTCGGTTCCAAAAAGAGAGTCAGAAATGAAGGAAAATAATTTGTGACGTATTGCGCACCTTGATAACTCAGGGAATCTTGAAGTTTAGCTGTATCTGTAACCGCATATTTACCATTACTATCTAAACCTATGCCTATGGCTTCCAAACAAGTATTTATTTTACTTATTTCAATCTCACTATCTTTTTCCCCGACCCAAGCAATTATTGTATCCCTGTCCTTTTTGGATAATTTATTTATATCTGTGGTTGATATTCCTGCTATTTCTTCCAAATCGACCACGCCTTTATTTATCAAGGCATCAACAAGAGCTTTCTGCGCTGCAGATTGGTCCTGCGGCCCTTGGGTATTAGCAGGGATACCGCGGTCAGCCATAAAATCTGAAAGATATTTTCCTAAGTCTCCATAAGTATTAAAATATCCGTTATTTTCTATGTGCTCCTGTATGAGTTTATCAGCATCGCTTAGAGCCGCCTGCGCAGCCCCAATCTTATCAAAATCTTTATCCGGAGTGAATACGTCTGCAATCAACCCAGCCATCAATATTTCGTTTTCTTGCTGCATCAATTCATATTTTTGCACCGAAGCGAAGTAATCACCTATAGCATTACCTATAGCCTTTCCTGCGGCCATTTGCGCTTCGGCCTCAACGAGCATAGCTTCCCCTTGCCGTTCAAAGATTCTGGTAAGGAAATTACCCACTGGTTGAAGCGCATTGTCATTCAACCAACCTAATGGGTCATCTAAAAATCCAGTTCCTGCGCCAGCGGGAGGGGGATTATTTGCAGGAATGGTTAGAGGCGCACCAATAGCGAGGAAAATCGGAAGAGAACCTAAACTACCGACGCCACCGGATGAACCATTATTTATTGTAGTTGGAATTGTAGCTGAATTAGTTACAGGTTGGCTGTTTGTAGATTGTTGCCCTGCAGTATATCCTGCGCTGGGGGCTTGAAAAACTCCGGTAGAACTGCCTGCGTTATATCCTGCTTGCCATCCGGTAATTGCACCATTAATTGCCCCAGTAATTCCTCCATTGCCATACCCGGAAATCAAGCCTCCTATTGCTCCGGAAACTCCACCAATAACTCCAGAAAACACATTGCCAAAATCAAAACCACCCATTATGTTTTGGGTTTCTTCAACACTCACCGGAGGGCCTCGGGTAGGCGTAGAGGCTAAAATAATACCGTCAAAATGTTCGCTA
Organism: Candidatus Omnitrophota bacterium; assembly: GCA_028717245.1. Classification (NCBI taxonomy): domain Bacteria; kingdom Pseudomonadati; phylum Candidatus Omnitrophota; species Candidatus Omnitrophota bacterium. The sequence goes on along the minus strand of JAQUOD010000002.1, from coordinate 47,397 downwards.
AATTCTGCTGAATTTAAAGGATTAATCGCGCCGTTATCTGTGTAAACACCATTTTCAGGGTTAACCGCAACCCAATGTCCCTGACCCTCATCAAGCTGAAGGTGGGCTACAGCAGGTGTCCCCAGATTTCTTAGCCCATTATAATCTATTTTGGTGGCATCAAGCTTTACGCCATAGCTAGCAGCTATCTGCTGGATTCCGTATTCAGAGGTTTGCTTATGCTGGTCTGTGTAAGGAGTGAGTTGGTTGTAGAGGGTATAAGTATCTATTCCGTTTAGGGAAGGGTTTATTTCCGGTAAGACAACGCTCAAAGCATTTGCCGCGCAGTTGCTATTATAGGTTTGAGTCTGAGCTCCTCCCAAAGTGATTATTTCTGCAAAAGTATCGATAACTAGCTGAAGAGGTGAAGGCGAAGATGCGCCACCTGTTATAGTTGGAGTCGGAGATAGGGCCGGAGCCGGTGTAGCTGTCGGTGTTGGCGTTGGAGAAGGCGTTGGTGTGGGCGTAGATTTCTTATCGGAAATTCCAGCACCGATAAAATCACTAAAGCATTGAGCAGAATACGGCTCGCCTGAGAGGTTAACGCTGGGTGCTGAAACCTCACCATTATCTTTTTGAGGCTGCGCAACTTGTTTAAGAATATTTATGTCTTTTATTTCACCATTTTCTACAACCACATAGCCGTTTGTGCTGGTATAGATATCTTGTGCGCCAACTTTGGTAAACTCGGGCTTACTCCCAAAAACCATATCAATGGATAATATTTTATTTTGCGCATCAGTAGTATATACAATAGGATAGCCAGGATAGCCGTCGTTGGAGGGAGAAACATGCTCCCATACGTTTTTCTTCCCAACCTTCAAATTTATATTTCCGCTTGCGTCCTTATACACACTAAAATCTGTAGCATTTGCCCTATATTTCAACATCCCGTTCTCTACTACGCTAAACTCAGTAGGGACAGCAGTGAATATATTCCCCTCAATATAAAGCGTCTCATAAATCTGGGTGCACTTCTCTCCCTTATCATTTTTGTATTCTAAGACTTGCCCGGCGTTACGGCCATAGTAATCGTCATCTAAAGCGACATTATAAGTTATTCCGTTAATAGTTTGCGGCTCTTCGGAAACGAAAAAGCCGTTAGGGTTCTGTGTTGTATCAGTAACGATATGGCCCAACGAATCTATATTTACCGTATGCACCGTCTCTACCTGCCCCCAGATATTATAATTGTACTCAATTGTAGTACCGCCATTAACTACGGTTGCCTTAACAGGCTGTTGCCCGTGGCTAGGATTCCATTGATAGTCAAGCGTGGTTTTTTGCCCTGTTTTCCAATCATCTATAACCATAGTTGAATTATCTTGCCCTCCTGAACCTGTTATTGTAGTTGTCGTCCCTTCGATAAAATTATATGTTACCCGTGAACCATCAGAGACTTCAGTTAAATCAACTACCCACGGACCCTTACCGGGCTCATCAATAACCGTAACCGGAGAAGTAGGTTTGGCACCGCCAACAAGAGATCCTCCACCTACTGTTATGGTAATAGTAGCATCAACGAGCTTATCCCCAGATCTAACTGTAGCATCATAATAAACCATAATAGCTGTAACATTAGAGGGGTCTGTATGGTCGTATACGGTTAGCATATCTTTGCTGCGGTCATATTGATAAGTATATTTGTCGGTATTGAGAAAAGTTTTATTTAAATCTTGATATTCTTTTAAACTTTGCGGCATTGGCGGGCCTGAGACTATTGAAGGGGATTGTGCGGGCTGAGTAGTGCTGCCGCCTCCAGCAGTTGTATTACCGCCGCCTGAATTACTGCTGCCTTTACTACTACTGCCGCCAACACGACGGCCTCCGATAGTTACCGTAGCGCCTTTTATGTTCAGTATCTCCTGAAGGGCCAAAACTTCTCCTATATTATTTGGTTGAGTAATTAAGGCGTATCCTGTCCAGAGGGCCGTAAAATCATCCTCTGATACAGTCTTGATGATCTCATTATCTATGTAGGTAATTGTGTTATCTGCGGTTTGGGTAACCACTATATAATGGCCCTGGCCATTCCCTAAGTCTAAATGGACGATTGCCGGCTCTGCTATTTGCTGAAGCCCTTCTAAGGTAAGTTTAACCGCGTTTAAGTCTAAAGCGTAATCAGAAGCCACTCTGATGATTACTTCAAAGAAAATTTCACTACTTATAATTTTGTTAAATGCCTCTATTTGGTATTTATAATTTTCTACGTTGATTTTTTGCGCTAAAGCTGTAAGGCCTATACCTGGGAGGAATTGCAAGAGGGCGTAAACTGCGCAATTATAACCTGCTACAGAAGAAGAACCCACCCCAGGAGTATCTGAATCGGGTTCATAGGATAGTGGTGTGCCTGGTGGTAGTGAAATTGGATTATCGTCTACAGTTATAACACCGCCGGTATAACCATCAGAATTTATATATATATCACTCGTGTCCCCTCCGTTATCTGTGATATTGAGCGTGCCGCCGCTTACTCCTGCGATATATCCTGTAGCTTCTGCATTTGCAGTAATAGTTGCATTACCGCCGGTCATAGTAAAACTTGATAAATTGCCGCCGGCATTTATAGTAATATCCACATTGCCGCCGGCCACAGCAATATATCCATTGCCCCCTTGGTTTATATTAATGTCTACGTCTTCGTCTCCATCTATACCAATATCTACGTCACCATAAACATTAATTATGGTAGTGCCATCGCTGTCATGATCAGTAGTGCTCGTAAGATTACCATCTGAATCAAATGTGGCGTCCCTTGAGCTACCATCAGGATAGGTATAAGTAGCCGAGCCATCATCATTTATCGTAATATCAACGCCGCCCTCATCTGCTCCTCCACCCAATTCATATGGACCTGGCGTATCCGTACTAAAATCCCAGTGTTCTACTTCACTCCCTTGTATGCCCTGCATCTGTTCATTTGTTAAGGCCAGGCCAATATCCGATTGGACGGTTAGGATATATCCGCTAAATTGAGTAGCAAATTCTGAAGCATCAAGGGATTTCTCTATGCCATTATCAATATAAATACCTTTTTCTGGATAAATCGCCACCCAGTGGCCCTGATTGCTACCCACCACTAAATGGGCAATGGCGCCTTCTCCTAATTGCAGGATTTCTTCTAAGGAGAATTCTACCGCATAAAGGTTTAAGCCGTATTTGCTGGCGACCTGCTGGATGCCGTACATAGACGTCTGGCCATTAACCGTATAAGGAAGAAGTTCCTGGGTTAAAGTAGCAGAGCCTATATCAGGCAGGAGCACGCTTAAGGACTGAACCGCGCAATTCAATTCAGTAGAAGGGGTATAGAGAGTGCCCTGGATATTGCCGGTAGAGGCGTCAGCGCCGGTTACCTGATAGAGGTTGCCATCGCTGCCCACAAAAAAACCAGAATAAGTAATCTGGCCTTGGGTGGCAGTCATTTCTATCTGGTAGCTTTGCCCCGCATAAGTATAGGTCTCAAGAACGCGAAATCCGTCATAGAATGAGCCCTGAATCTTACCCTCCTCATCTGCGCCGGTTATCCTATAGAGATTCTCGTCTTCGCCTTTGAAATATCCGGAGTAGGTAATTGCGCCTTGGTTGGCAGAAATAATGGTCTGATAGGTAGCGCCTTTATATTCAAAGGAATCTATCTGGCTGCCGTCGTAGAGCGTGCCCTGGATTTGGCCGTCATCGCTGGTGCCGGTAATCTTATAGAGGTTTTCATCCTCGCCCTTAAAATAACCGGAATAAATAATTACGCCTTGGTTAGCAGAGATAGTGGTTTGATAGGTAGTGCCTTTGTATTCAAAGGAAGAATTCTGCTCGCCATCATAAAGGGAACCCTGGATTTGGCCGTCATCATCTGCGCCGGTTATCTTATAGAGGTTGCCGTCTTCGCTTTTGAAATAACCGGAGTAGGTGATGGTGCCCTGGTTAGCAGAAATGGTGGTTTGATAGGTAGCCCCTTTATAGTCAAAAGGCTGGGACTGGGTTCCTTCATATAAGTTGCCTTGGATTGGACCGGAATTGTTATCAGGTATCTTATACAGGTTACCATCTTCACCCAGGAAATAGCCGGAATAAGTGATTGTGCCTTGATTGGCAGAGATGGTGGTTTGATAATTTGTGCCTTTATACCCAAAGGAAGAAGTCTGGCTGCCATGATAGAGCACGCTCTGCATCTGGCCATTTTCACCCACACCGGTTCTCTGATATAGATTACCGTCTGGTGCGGCAAAATAGCTTAAAGAAGGCACTGCCCCTTTTATGCTATAGCTCTGCTCAACGTTTAAGGCCTGGCCAATACCTGCCTCGGTAGTAAGCGTATATCCTGTCCATTGGGCAGTGAATTCAGTTAATGATACGGTTTTTGTGATACTGTTATCTATATAGGTAATGCCTTCAACATCAATTCCGGTCACTACTACATAGTGGCCAAGGCCATTTCCTAAGTCTAAATGGGCAATTGCGGGTTGATTTAGATTTTTGAGGTCAGTAAGGGAGAGTTGGCTGGCGTAAAGATCCAAACCATATTCTTTGGCTACTTGCTGGATTCCATAGAGAGAGGTCTGGCCGTCTTGAGTATATAAGGCCAGGCTTTTAGCCAATATAGCGGAGTTGACATCTGACAAGAGTTGAGAGAGTGCGGAGACTGCGCAGTTGAAGCTCATCTTAGGCGGATCCTTGCTATGTAAAGTAATCGCTGCGGTTTCTTGAGGTAATTGAGCTTGTTTAATCGGAATAAAGCCGGTTTGATCGTTGGTATTATTAATCTTAGTGTAATCTACGGGGACAGAGGGAGTCTCGGAACCTTGAGGCGGCTGAGCTTGGGCAGGAAGCGCGGAATCCTTAACCGTTGGGGTTGGCGCTGGCGCATCTCCTTGCGGCTTCTGCTCAGCTTCAGCTACTCTCATATCTCCAGTTTCTTCAATTAAGCTATTTTTAACCGTATCAACTGTATCAACCGTATCAATTGCCTTATTTTCTGATAAAACTACGGTTTGATTGGCTTTTTGCCAATTAGAATTGGGATTTAAGACAGGCATATTCTTAGTTACTTTATCTACACCGCAAGGCGCTATTTCAGCCGCTTGAGCTGAAGGGACTATAAAAGAGGCTATTTCGTGATAAATATTCAATAAAAAATCCCCCAATTTCGGTTGGGGGACTTGCGGGTAGCTTGTTTGCTCGGTTTCAGGCATAGATACGCGGTAGTCTGCTCTGGCTGCCCAGGTGGTTTCGGAAAATAAAAATACTCCGGCAATGGTCAGGGCAACAATTTTTAACCAGATTTTTTCTCGCCAGTTACTCAATTTAGCCTCGCTTTTTAATAAAAAAGCCGAGTTACCTTATTTCGGTAACCCGGCCATCCGTAGTGAATTTACCGTCGGATCCGTGGCTTTGCGCCCCCGCCTTGCGGCGGGTTTGCCTTTATCGCTCAGGTATAAAAATACTTTGTGAAACTGCTTACAAATAGCGGAAAAAAATTTAACTTACATCTAAAGTATACTGAATGGATAGGTGTTTGTCAAGGTAGAAAAACTAACTTTTTTCTCTATTAACATTCTGGGTTGCGCGGTATCCGGCCATATATTTGCGCATATATTCCTGGTGCTCTTTTTTGCGCTTTTCGGCATATTCTTTGAGGTGTTTTTTGTGTTTTTTCTTCCATAATCTACGGTATTGAGAGCGTTTTTCCCGCCAGAACGCTTCTTGCCCTAAAGACTTGAAATAATCGGGGTTTTTCAGCCGCCATCCCCTTTCATTCTGAAGCTGCCTCTGCTTTTGGCATTCCGGTTGAGAACAAACCTGCTGTTGAGGCCGGTATTTATTAGGTTTAAACTCATTTTGACAGATCTTACAACGCATGTTAAGAATATAACATAAAATCCTCGGCGCGTCAAGGTAGAAAGTACCCCAAAATAGGGACGGTTCTCAGTCAACTATAAAACTGTCCCCAAAAGGGACAATTTTAACCGTAATTGAGAACCGTCCCTAATGGCTATCGTATCATCAACAGTATCACCTAAGATAACTCTTTGATTTTACGTTATTTATAATAGCGTATCAATAGCGTATCAAAAATCTCTTGACAAAAGGAAATTTATTCATTATAATTTAGCCAAATTCATAGTCAACTCTTAATTGATGTTTTACCTATATATTAAGCGTATCATAATATCATAATATGGAGATAGATCATAAAATAGTTAAAATATACCGAATAATAGCTCTTATAAACTTCCTCCTGCTCTACCCCGCTTACTCCCGGGCCGCTTTATTAAATCCCGAATACATCAGCTCAATACAGCAAAAAATAAGCGCTTGTTTTGTCTATCCGCAAGAGGCACAAACCAAAGGCTGGGAAGGCATGGTAAAGGTAAGGTTCACCCTGGACCAGGGTGGCCGGATAAAAGAAATTAATATCGCGGAATCATCGGGTTATCCCTTGCTGGATGCCGGGGCGCTCTTAGCCGTAAAAGACGCCAGCCCCTATCCCCTGCCCCAAGGTTATAATAAGGAAGAACTGGAGATGGTTGTGCCGATAAGTTACGAACAGGATAAATCCTTAGAGCCGAGCGAACCGCAAGAGATGCCGACCTTACAACAGGCATATTTAACGCAGCCTATAAGATTATCTGAAACGGTTGAAGAAAAGCAAACGTCGGCTGAAGATTTTAAAGGGGCCGCTGCGGAACTTGACCCGGCGCTCTATAATTTCGTTGACCTGGCCATAAAAAACAACCCGCCCCTTAAGGTGGCGCGCCAGGAAATTGAATTGGCCCAGTTTAAAATCCTGGAAAACCAGCGCAACCTCTTTCCTACCCTAAAAATATCAGGCTATAAAACAGACGGCGATGTCTATAAAGTAGATTACGAAGAATGGGAACCTGCGGTAGAAGTGACCCAGCCGCTCTTTCGCGGAGGACAATTAGTGAATGCGGTAAGGCAGGCAGGGGTAGATTTGGAAATCACCAAAAAAAATTATGACCGCATTAAGTTTGAATTGATGCAGAAGGCCGAAACCGCCTATTATAATTTAGCCGTGGCCAAGATGCACCTGCGGCTCAAGGAGGCGCTTCTTGAGGAAGCGAAAGAGACCCTGGGAAAAATAGAGAAATTAGGCCAGGCGGATATGGTCATCCCCCTGGAAGTAAATAGCGCGCGTTCCTGGTTTGACCAAATACAATTCCAGGCCGATAACATAAAACAAGACGTTTTGAACGCGGAATTAACCTTAAAGCAGGTATTGAATACCAAGGAACTGGGCAATATTATGCCCCCGCGATTATCAGCGCCAAAAAAAACAAAGTTAGAATTATCTACCTGCACGGAGATGGCCCTGGTTAACCATCCGGAAATCCGTTTAAGCGAGCTCCTGGTAAAGTTTAATGACTACAGCCAAAAGATGAAGCGCAGCGACGTAAATTCCTTCAGCATAGACCTAACCTCTTCTTACGGGTATTACAAAGGGCATTATATCAATACTCCCTGGGAAGACACGGACAACTGGTTCGCCGGGGTAAAGCTAACCAAGCCCTGGGGAGGCAGCACCTTCAGCACTTCTTATAATGCCCAGAAACAGAGGGCGCGCTTTGGCGAGGCCGAGCCCAGCAAGTATCAAATGGTCAGCGCGGACTTCAGCGTCCTGGATAACCTTAAGCGCGTATCGGATAAGAAAAAATCAGAGATAGACCTCTGGCGTTCCCTGAGCGACTTTAATGAAACTACCAAGGCCGTGACCCTTGAGGTCCAGGAGGCATTTTTTAACTACCAAAAGGCCATCTCGCAATTAAATACCGCGGAGATGGAGATGAAATTCCGGCGCAATGAAACAGACGTGATTAAGATCCGTTCCATGGTCGGTGAAGCCAACCTCTCTAGCGCGATGGAATCCCTGTATAATCTTTCGGAGTCGCAGGCAAAATATATCCAGGCGCTGGGTAATTACCAAACCTCTCTCGCCAGCCTCAAAAAAGCCACGGGTTATAGCCTTAAAATCTAAACCTCCCCAATCCAGACCGTTTCTATATAACACGCTGTAATTAAAGAAGTTACAATAGAACTCTCCCTTCACAAAAATAAACATAAAATAAAAAAGCGCTTTCCTTGACATCTTACTTTTTATATGTTATATTTTATATTAGTTATTTGAGTTTTAATTATATTGACGAAAGGGGACTCAAGCAAAATGAATCCTTTACGTCAAAGATTGTGGTTAAAAATTGTTGCCCTGACTATTTCCGGAGTGTTTTTATTTTCCGAGGTCACCTGGGCAGCCAGAGCAGACTACCATATATCTCTGCCGCAAACCGAGCAAACTAGCTACCCGCAAATCCCCCAACCGAAATTGGGGGATTTTTTATGGAATATTTACCAAGGAATAGCCTCTTTTATAGTCCCCCTAGCGCATGCAGAGGAAATATCGTCTTGTTTGAATGATAATCCCGGCGTTATGCCAGCTTCGTATTCCCAATCCTTTAAACCTGCCAAACAAACGGTTAACTTAAATAATACGGTTTTCGTAGAAACACCCGTAAAACCAATAGATGCCACCAGTCAATCCGCACCTGCACCGCAAACCCAGCCTCAACCCATAAAAGACAAATTAGTAGCGGGCCTAAAGGGAAATTCTATACCAGTTTATGGCCAGGTAAATAAGGACACTGCCATAAAGCCCCAAAATAACCAAAGCGTACGAATTCAACCCGAAGAACAGAAAGCAGTTATAAATACGTACCAAGCTGACCTTTATAACCACGGCCCTCCAATCCCGAACTGCGCAGTCTACGCACTCTCCCAACTCTTGTCTAATGTCAACTCCGCTATATTGGCTAAAAGCTTGGCCTTATATACTCAAGACGGCCAGACCTCTCTCTATGGAATCCAGCAAGTAGCCAAAGAATATGGTTTGGATCTTTACGCCAGCCAACTCTCCCTTACTGACCTCAAAAATCTAAATCAACCGGCAATTGCCCATTTAGACTTAGGAAATGGCCTTGGCCACTATGTAGTAGTGACCGGAATTGATGTTGAAGGCATTACCTATATAGATAACAGTATCACAAAAACCGTATCATTAGCTGAATTCACTGCCCAATGGATAGGATATGCCCTGACCACCGAGGCAGGTATTGGCCAGGCCTTAAGCGTCAGTCAAACGCAAGGAATTTGGGGTTCGGATGGCGAGACAACAACTCTTTTTGGCGCAGGTGCGGCAAACGGAGGCATAACTCTTGTGAGAAATGGCAATACCGGCGTTGCTACCTATGCTGATGGTAGCACCAGGACTATCACCTATGCAAGCCCGGGTGGTGCGGTTACAAGTACTGTGGATAATCATCCGGCAAGCAGTGGCGGTTCCTTAGCCGGCACTACCGTAACTAACACTTACGATAGCAATGGTGGTTATTCCACTACCATTGTTAATTCTAACGGAAGCGGAACGCAAACAACACCCCCAGCTATATCATCCACAGGCGGACAGAGGAGCGTAAACAGTAATAGCGGTGGTAGCACCGCTACGCCGACGATAACATATGGCGATGACGGAAGCGTGGCCACAACAACCTCTCATCCCGACGGCAGCATTACAAAAACAACAGTTGGCCCTGATGATTATCGTAGCGAGACTAAAATAGACGCTAATGGCAATATTACCTACAGCAATAATAAAGGGTTAGGCTATACTTCTACCAAGGATGTAAATGGTGATACTATCACACGCGCTGCTTATCCTGATGGCAGCGCAAGGGCAATAGTTAAAGGAATCCAGATAGATTTAGCTCCCGGCGAGACTGATAAAAGCTACAAAGACCCTGCTACCGGCAATACCATAGAAATTAATCGGGATCCATCTACGGGTGAGTTAAGCGTTAACGTTGTTAATCCGCCGCCTCCTCCCAAACAACCTACTTCTGGTTCTGGTGGTAGCGGAGGCGGTATTCCCCCAACCCCACCACCACCAACACCCAACCCGCCTACTCCTCCTGCGCCTATTCCTCCTGCAATAACCGCGCCCGTATTAGAAGCGGTTAATGATACTCTGCTCCAAAGCACTACTAAGATAAATTGGAGTGCAATAGCAGGGGCGACAAATTACAAAGTAGAAATCTCTACCGATGCTGACTTTAAAAACCCCAAAGCTTATGAATCGGCTTCTAATTCCCTCGAATTAAGCGAATTAGATACGGCGGGGAATTACTATGCGCGCGTAAAGGTAGTAAAAACCGAGGGGGAAAGCAACTGGAGCGCGGTAATGACTTTTAAAGTGGTCCAATCTTTTTCTAAAAGCCCTATACCTACGGAATTATCGGATGAATTAAGCGAAGAGGATTATCAAGAGCCGGTCTCTGCGGATACCGCTTCCCCTGATGTTCCCAAAAGTTCAAACGGGCTGGAAAATTTGGGCGTTGACCTTTTAACCGGGCAGGCAACATTCTCTATCCCGGTACAAACTCCGGCAGGCAGAAACGGGATAGAGCCGCACTTAGCGCTCTCCTACAGCAGTCTTAAAGGCAACGGATTAGCCGGAAAAGGCTGGGATTTAGATTTGGGCAGTATTTACCGTTCTACTAAAGGCGGCGTTCCTGATTATAATTCCTCTGATGCCTTTATTGCCCAAAGCCAGGAACTGATAAGCACAGGCAATAATGAATACAGGGCTGAAATTGAAGGCAGTTTCATAAAATATGTTTATGACGGCGCTTCCTGGCAGACAACTGATAAGCAGGGAATAAAATATTTCTTCGGCTCGACGGATAACTCGCGCATCACGACCTCAAAAGGCATTTTTTCCTGGGCATTGGATAAGGTGATGGATTTAGAAGGTAATTATCTAACCATCAGTTACTCTAAAGAAGAGAATACCCTTTATCCTTTGAATATCTCCTATACTGCAAACGCGCAGACTCAGCTTGCGGCAAGCTATAAAGTTACTTTCGCCTATGAACCCAGGCCGGATACATCTTTAAGCTATATTACCGGCGAACCAATAAAACTGCTTAAACGGCTAAAGAGTATTGAGGTCTCTTTTGATAATAACCTGGTACGCAGATACGGCCTTGAATATACCCAAAGCCCTTCCACCTCAAGGAGCCTCTTAACCAAGGTAACCGAATATGGCTCTGACGGCCAAACCGCACAGCCTCCTTTGACTTTTTCCTATCGTTCTAATTCCGGCGCTTGGTCTGGCGACCAGCCGCAGTGGCATATCCCCGACGGAGATTTTATCAAATCCGAACAAAACCAGGGCAGGGGGCTTTATGATTTAAACGGCGATGGTTTATATGACTTTATTGTCTCCCGTTACGACCCCAACGAATCAACAGACCGCCAGTGGTTAAAAGCTACATATCTTAATTCCACGCAGGGTTTTAGTTCGCAGCCCAACTGGTGGCCGGTACCTTTGGGTTATTTTATCTATAATACCTGGGATGACGGGCGCAGGCTCGTAGATTTAACCGGCGACGGCATGCCCGAATTATTAGCAGCTGCGCTCTGGGACCCGTATCTGGGTTCAGGCGGGCAATATAAAGATGCTTACTCCTTTCAGTACCTTGACAACATTGACCCTCAATGGTTTAAAGATACGAGCTGGAATTTACCTGAAGGATATTTTGTTTATGGTAACCACATAGACGGCGGGATAAGATTCGCTGACCTTAATGGCGACGGCTTGAATGACTTATCCATTGCCGTTGACGAGATACATTGGAGTTATCGGCCGCTTGACGTGATATCCCGGACAACCACCACTTATATTAATACCGGAAGCGGCTGGCAGCAAGATGCGCGCTGGAATTCGCCTGACGGTTATTATGTTACGGCATCAGGCGATAATGGAAGGCGCTTAGCGGATGTCAACGGCGACGGTTTAGCTGACTTTTTAGTCGCGGCTGACGGCTATAAGGCTACTTATCTTAATACCGGCTCGGGCTGGGTGAGGAATGACGCCTTTAATCTTCCCGACGGTAATTTTACCGAAAACGGCGTTAACCAGGGAAGGGTGCTGATAGATATAAACGCAGACGGCCTGAATGATTTGCTAATTGCTAAAGACGGTTACCGCGCCACTTACTTAAACACTGGCTCAGGCTGGAGGAGAGACGACTCCTTTAATATTACAGACGGAGATTTTGTGGATAGCCAGGGCCGCGACCAGGCCCGTTATTTAACCGATTTAAACGGGGATGGTTTAATGGATATCTGTATTGCCAAAGACGGTTATAAAAAGACCTATCTAAATTTATCCGGACCTGCCGACCTTTTAGTAGAAGTCGCAAATGGCTTAGGCGCAAAGGCTAAAATTGAATATACCTCTTCTACTCAATATGAAAATTATTATCCCAATAAAACCGGTAAGCTCCCTTTTAGCCTGCAGCTTGTCTCAAGGCTCACCCTGGAAGACAACCAGGGCAATTCCTATCCTACAACTTATTTTTATAAAGACGGTTATTTTGAGCCAAAAGAGCGGGAGTTCCGCGGCTTTAGCTATGTCAAGGTCAGCGATGCCGACGGTAATTATACAGAAAGTTATTTTAAGCAGGACAACATCTATAAAGGCCGCCTCTATGAACAGGAATTTAAAAATAAAGACGGAAACTTATACTCTAAGATAGAAAATGTCTGGCAGCATACGGAAATTTACCCGGGCGTTTATTTTGTCTATCTTTCCTCAGCCGATAATTTTACCTATGACGGTGACGCAAGCTATAAACATGCCCGCACAGAATTTGAATATGATAATTACGGCAATACTACCAAGGTTATATATTATGGTGACGTGGATATCATTGAAGACGATAAGACGCAAACTACCGAATATGCTTATAACACTTCTGACTGGGCAATTGCGCTTCCTAAGCGCACTTCTCTTTTATACAACCAACAAAAAGTTTCTGAAAAACGCTTCTATTATGATAATACAACTGATATTAACCAGGCTCCGGCTAAGGGCCTGCTTACCAAAGAAGAGGCCTGGCTGTTTAATCCTTTAACCAGTGAGGAAAAATACTTAGCCACAACTTTTACTTACGATTCTTACGGTAACCTTATTTCAACTACTGATGCCTTGGGAAGGACAACTACTACGGAATACGATACCCAGACTTATACCTATCCGATTAAGGCAACCAATGTTTTAGGCCAGACCGTCAAGAAGACCTTTGATTTAAAAAGCGGCCTGGTGCTGACCACTACTGACTTGAATAATCAAACTACAACCTATGTCTATGATAGTCTCTACCGCCTAATAAAAGCCATTGGCCCTAATGATACGCAAGACTCACCCGGCGTTATCTACGATTATGATTTATCTAACCTGCCTTATCGCGTTACCAAAAAGGTAAAAGCCGAGAATAATAACTATCTTACCTCCTACTCTTTTTACGACGGTTTAGGCAGGCTTATGCAGATAAAATCTCCGGCAGAAGATGACCCGCAAATTCAAAAAGCCCGTCAAATAGTTTCAGGCAGGGTAACCTTTGATAGCCGCGGGAATGTCCGAGAAAAATATAATGCTTATTATACTTTTGAAGTAAACGATAAACCTGATACGAGCGATTTAACTGCTTTAGCTAAGTTTGAATTTGATTATGACCCCAAGGGAAGATTAATTAAAATAACCAAACCCGAAGGGACATATGCCCAAACTATTTACTCTGACTGGAAAGTTACCTATATAGACGAGAATAACCATAAAAAAGAAGAATATTTTGATGCCTATGCCAGGATTGTGGAGGTAAAAGAATACAACGCAGCAGAAGTTTATACCACCCATTACGAATACAATGCTTTGGATAGCCTGATAAAAGTAGTGGATAACCAGAAAAATACCAGCCAAATCTTTTATGATTCTTTAGGCAGGAAAATAAAAATGCAAGACCCTGATATGGGAACCTGGACTTATGAATACGACGCTGTGGGAAATTTAATCAAACAAACCGATGCCAAAGGCCAAATCCTTACTTTTGAATACGACGCCCTAAACCGCCTTACGCGTAAACAGGGGCTCATCCCCAGCCAGGGGGCTGTTACTGAGGCCTTAGCCGCCTATACCTACGATGATTTAACAAAAGAAAACTCTATCGGCCGGCTCTCCAAGGTCATTGACCAATCCGGCTCCACCGAATTCTTCTATGACAACTTAGGCAGAGAAATCAAGTCAGTGAAGGGACTGTCCCCGCAGATATCTAACTCAATTGAAACCAAGGGGACTGTCCCTGAACAGCAATATCTCGTTGAGCGCACCTACGATGTTTTAGACAGATTAACTTCCCTGAAATATCCTGACGGGGAAATAATCAGCTATGAATACAATAAAGCAGGCCAGCTCAAGAAGGTTTACAGCCAGACGGACTCTACGGTCTTTGTAAAAAATATAGATTATGCCGCATCAGGCCAAACTTTAAAGATAGAATACGGCAATGGCACCACCACTTACTACCGCTATCTCCCCAATACCTCGCAAATCTCACTCATCGTCACTCTGAATCAAAATAATAACGAAGTCCTGCAGGAGCTGCGCTATACCTATGATAATTCAGGCAATATCATTAAAATAGAAGACAAGGTAAAAGACACTACACAGGCTTTCCAATATGATGATTTAGACAGATTGATTAAGGCAAGCGGTGAATACGGGACGCTGAATTATAGGTATGATTCAATTGGTAACCTTTTAGAGAAGGAAGGCATAGGCTACCAATACGGCGCAAGGCCCCATGCGCCTACTCAATTCGGCAATACAGTTATTAGTTATGACGCCAACGGCAATTTAATCTCTAAGGGAAGCGAACAATACCAATATGACGCTGAGAACCGCTTGACCCAGGTAAATGAGAGCGGTATAATTACCTCGTTCGTATACGATGGCGATGGCGGCCGTGTCGTTAAGACACTAACGACTAACGACCAGCGACTAACGACCACCTACATCGGCTCGCTCTTTGAAATAGATTCCGACGGCACAACCCGCAAACACATCTTTGCCGGGTCAAACAGGGTCTGCACACTAACGACTAACGGCCAACGACTAACGACTAATTACTACCACAGTGATCATCTCGGCTCAAGCAGCGTCATCAGCGACAGTCAAGGTAAAGCCACCCAGACCAATAGCTATAAGCCTTACGGAGGAGTTGCTAAGGTTCAGGGAAGCGATACTGCTAAATACAAGTTCAACGGCAAGGAGCTGGATGCAACCGGCCTCTACTTCTACGGGGCTCGGTATTATGACCCACAGGTGGGGAGGTTTATCAGTGCGGATACCTTGGTTGCCCGTCCCTATAACCCCCAGGAACTAAACCGTTATTCCTACTGCAACAATAATCCTATTAACGCTATTGACCCCACAGGGCACTGGTCCTGGAAAAGCTTTTGGAAGAGTATTGTCGGGGCATTTGTAGGAGCAGTAGTAGCTGTAGTTACTGCTGGCGCTGGCTTACCCTGGGCAGTTGCGGGTTTCTGGGGAGGGATGACCGGAGGTGCAGTTACCGGCGGCCTGGAAGGCGGCTGGAGAGGCGCCCTGATTGGCGCAGGCATTGGAGGCGCCTTAGGGGCTTTTGGCGGGTGGGGAGCTTATAACATCGGAACCCCTTTTGTAGTCGGGATGCTGGCAACCGGAGCATTTGTAGCCGGTGCTACTAACAGTTGGGATAGCTTTGCCGGTGGTCTGGTGGGAGGCATTGCTGGGACAGTGGTTGGAACAGGAATAAATAGTTATTTTCATGATCCGCTTAGTATTCAAGATCCGGAAGGTGGAGTTAGAAATCCGGCTGTCCGAGGTAAAGGGGTAGGGACCACCCCAGAAAAAGCGTTACGGGTTGCTAATGAAACAGGCAGTAGAGTTATTTATACCCAATCCAGAGGAGTTGCAGCAGATATTATTCGCGGAGGCATGCAACTGTTATTTAAGAATAGTTTGGCTTCCCGTCAATTGGCACAATATATGCTGGGACATCCTGGAACCACCTATAGACTTCATAGTGAGATGACACTTACTGCTTTAGGAGCAGCCAAGATGCTCCAAGGCAATAATATTGGTGGGCACTTTGATTTAGTTAGTGCTTTTTATTCAAAAGGTACTGCCCAAAGTGTATTTAGTGATATTGGGGCTACTCTTCATTGGGTTCCGCCACATTTGGCTGATTCCGCAGGGATGTTTACAACCTTCAATCCGTTGACAGCCCCTATTTATGGAATATTAGGCGCTTTAACGTTAGAGTATTACCACGGTTATAAAACTTATTAATGACGGGTTAACATATAAAATTCTCATTATTGCCTCTACAATTTTATTAATTTAAAGAGGGCATTGTGAGAAGTAACTACTTCTCATTAAAAGAATTGGAATGAATAATAAACAATTGATTATTATTTATGCAATAGCAATATTATTGTTAAATGGGTGCGCATATATTAAAGACATTAGAAATTTAAATTCAGAGCCTATTTATATTACTGTCTATCGTGGCTATCCTCCTGTTAAAGAGGTAATATTCGGTAATAAAGGTGCCGTAGATTATAAACTTATCGATACGCGCATCAATAATTATTTAAATAACCATCGTGAATTAGAACAGACTATAGTAAATGCAATCCGTAATTACTCGGTTTGCAAGGGCATGACAAATGAACAGGTTGCAATAATAGCAATGCCTGATGTTAAGGAATTTGATAGAAAGAATAATAAAGAAATTTGGGTATATGGTTCAGTCACAAGAGATGGTAGAATGGTCAAAATTACTTTTGTAAACGGCATTATTACCCAAATAGATATTAAATATTGGACATATACATTCACAGAATAGCGATTCGAGTAAACTAAACCATTAAACCTAAACCACTATAAACTACATAAACCAGTAAACTAGACACTTTCCGTTCTAACATGAAAATAAAATATCTCGTCTTGTTTTATTTAGCATAAACCAGACGCTTTCCCATACAATCCTAATAGGGACAGCTGTCCCTATTTACTCAAATAACTTGATTATGAATAGATATTCTCTTATATTTTGCCTCGTTTGCTTTTTATCTGGTTGTGTTACGCTTGGTCAGCCTATTAAATCGGAATATAAGCAATCAATTAATAATATTGCAGTTGTTTCTATTATGGGTGATAATTTTAATGGCGTTAAAATAGGAACAACAGTATTTAATAATGACCAATTTGAAGAAGATTTTTCTACTTTTGGAATGGATAGAAAAATAGAAGAATCAATAGCTACATATTTAAAACATCATTCTGGACTCAATGCAGTAATCAGGCCTGATTTAAGAAAAGGTTTGCGGGGGAATTTCGGATATAAATCAAACCCTAAACAATCACTAGAACGCCTAAGGTCTCATATACAAAATCTAAAAGCAGAAGGAATCGACGCACTTATCATTATATCACCGAGTGAGAACATTTTCGGAAATACGTACACACACGTAAATGGATATGGGTTTGTAGTACAGACTTTTTTAATGATGTGGTATGCGAAAGCGTATTTTATATCAAATTTTACTTTGGTAGATACGGCTACGCAGAAAATTGTTTTTGACAGGGCTTGGTGGTGGTGGAAAGATATAAAATTTTCTCGATGGCAGAAATCATTTTTAGAATTAACCCTCGTGGATCAAGAAACACTTAAAAATTTTTTTGGCAATGTAGTTGACTCTGAAATTCCTAAGTTCCTTAAAAAATTTAATTTTTAAATACCCCCTAGACACTTTCCATTCAATCAAGACAGTACCCTTCAACTTAAGATAGAAGCTGCCCTAAATGCGGCAATAAAGGGCAATAAAGGGGACGGTTCTATTTTTTAGTTAGATTCTCCCTCCTTTTACGTCAATTATAGTAGAAGGAGGATTTTTTATGCCGCGGTATAAAAGGATAACCTTAATCAATGCAGCCATGCATGTTATATGTAGAGGCAACAACAGGAATAATGTTTTTCATAGCGATAACGACAAATTAAGATACTATGCACTGCTAGAGGAAATAAAGGATGAAAATAGAATAGATATCCTGCACTACTGTCTGATGGATAACCACCTGCATATCATCCTGCGCCTTAACCTTGAAAGCAAGGTATCGAGATTCATGAAACAGGTAAACTTAACCTATTTCCATTATTACCGAAAACGTTACGGATATTTTGGGCACTTTTGGCAGGATAGGTTTAAGAGCAATATTATTGAGTTGGATTCGTATCTGCTTCAATGCGGAAAATATATTGAACTGAACCCGGTGAGAGTTGGTATTGTCAGCCATCCTGGCGACTATCCCTTTTCCAGCTATAATTTCTATGCAAAAGGCAAGCCCGACACGCTCATTACCCCGAGCCCGGCCTATCTGGGTTTATCTGATTCCGCCACATCGAGACAAAAGCAATATGTTGATTTTGTTGTAGATAACAGTATAATAAATCCGGGTATGCTCGAGAAAAGGCTTTATATCGGCAGTCAAGCTTTTATCAATAAACTGCAGGCATATTATAATATAAAAAACAGGAGAGAAGACAGGGGCAGGCCACCAAAAGGTAAATAATTAGAACCGTCCCCTTTATCACAGACAGTTTCCCACCTAATCAAGACAGTGTCCCCCTCTCAAGATAGAAGCCGCCCTTTTTATCACAAAATAAATTCTATAAGACAAATTTGCATTATAAATGCAAAATTGTCTTGACAATGAATCCAAGATATGTTATATAAACAGCTATGGCTAAAGATATTTATGTACACCGGCAGATAGAGCCATCGCTTAAGGCTATCGCCAAGCAATTCCCCGCAATCGGTATAACCGGCCCACGGCAGTCAGGAAAATCCACGCTCCTTAAGAAGTTATTTGCAAGGACCCACCACTTTATTTCTCTGGATGACCCCTTAACTCGTCAAAAAGCTGTATTGGACCCGCGATTATTCCTGGATAATATCCGCGAGCCCGTGGTATTCGACGAGATACAATATGTCCCTGAAATATTATCTTACTTAAAAATAGCTATAGACCGCAACCGCAATAAACGGGGGCGCTTTATCCTCACGGGTTCACAGCAATTTAATCTGATTAAAAATTTAGGGGATACTTTGGCTGGTAGGATCGCTCTTTTAACCTTATTACCTTTTAGTAAAGAAGAAAAAGGGCATATGCCCGCGCAGAGAGAAAAGATAAGCAGCCCGCAACAGTTTTTTACCGATGCGTGCCTGCGCGGCTCCTTTCCTGAAATAAGCGTACGCCCAAAGATAGATTTCGAAACCTGGTATGGCAGTTATCTTGAGACATACTTAGAAAGAGACGTGCGCTCTACTTATATGATAGGCAGCCTCAGGGAATTCCATAAATTCCTGCAGTTATTGGCAACGCGCTGCTCTCAAGTCCTAAACCTCAATAGTCTGGCCACGGAATTAGGGGTTTCCATAAATACAATCAAAAAATGGATTTCTGTTTTAGAAGCAAGCCACCTGATATATCTCTTAAACCCATATTACAGGAATTTGGGCAAACGCATAACCAAGGCCCCAAAAGTATATTTTTTAGATTCCGGCATAGTCTGTTATCTAACCGGCATAAGGGATAGCAGACATCTCTTAAACGGGCCAATGGCCGGGGCGCTTTTTGAAAACTATATAATTCAGGAGACAATAAAATGTTTTTTTAACCAAGGCAGGAGACCGAATATATTTTACCTACGCACGCATAACGACGTGGAAGTGGACCTTATTATAGAAAAAAATATGCAACTTTTTCCCTTAGAAATTAAAATGAGCAAATCCCCAAACACCAATATGGCTAAACCCATAGAAAGATTTAAAAAGATATTCTCAAAGTTGGCTGTCAAGCCCGGTAAAATAATTTGCCTGAGCGATGAGGATGGGCTGTTAACAAAAGACGCCTCAGTATGTTCTTTAGATACATACCTGAAATGGATTAAAGAACTATGAATATCCCTAAGCTCTCCGTAAACCGGCCCATTACCACCATCATGATTTTTACGGCCATCGTGCTTTTAGGCTTTATCTCCTGGGGCAGGCTTCCCCAGGAGCTCTTCCCCTCTATCACCTATCCGCAGATCACCGTAGTTACTGCCTATGAAAATGCCGCTCCCGAAGAAATTGAAAGCCTGATTACCAAAAGTATTGAG
Organism: Candidatus Omnitrophota bacterium; assembly: GCA_028717245.1. Lineage (NCBI taxonomy): Bacteria > Pseudomonadati > Candidatus Omnitrophota > Candidatus Omnitrophota bacterium. Next base: position 27,244 of record JAQUOD010000002.1, on the reverse strand, counting down.
GAAGCTGTCGGCACGGTCAATAATGTCAAAAGGATAAGCTCCATTTCTAAAGAAGGCCTGTCGCTGGTGATGGCGGAATTCAACTGGGGCACGAATATGGATTTCGCCGCCTTAAACGTGCGCGAAAAAATAGACCTGGTAAAAGAAAAACTCCCCCGCGAATCCCAGGAACCCATTGTCATGAAGTATAACCCTTTTGACCTGCCGATTATGAACCTGGCAGTTACCGGGGGCCTGCCTCCTTTAGAGTTACGCGAAATCTGCCGCAAATATATCAAGGACTCCATTGAAAAAACAGAAGGCGTGGCTTCAGCCACCATTACCGGAGGAGACGAACGCGAAATCCTGGTAGAGATTGACCAGCCGCGCCTGCGCGCTTCGCAGATACCCATAGTCTCCGTCGTGGATAGCCTCAGGGCGGCAAACATCAATTATCCGGCGGGGACCATCAAAGAAAGTTTTTATGAATACCTTATCCGCACCATGGGCGAATATCAAAAGGTAACGGAAATCCAGGAGACCCCTACTGCCCTGGACCTGCCCGAAGAAGAAGCCAAGACGCAGGAAGAAAAAGAAAAGAAGGAAAAACAAGGCCGGCGCCTGGTCTATCTTAAGGACATCGCCAAGGTAGAAGACACCATCAAAGAAAAAACCAGCATCTCCCGCTATAACGGAAAAGACAGCGTATCCTTAGTCATCAGAAAACAATCCGGGACCAATACCCTGAATGTAGTCAAGGGGGTAAAAAAAGAAATTCAAAAGTTACTGGCTGAAAAATTACCCCAGGGCATAAAGATCCAGGTGACCTATGACCAATCGCAGTTTATCCAGGAGGCGATCAGCAATGTGCGCGATGCCGCTGTGCAAGGAGCGTTCCTGGCATTTCTAGTGCTCTTCTTTTTCCTCTGGGAATTCAAGTCTTCCGGCGTCATCACCTTCTCTATACCTATTTCTATCATGGCTACCTTCTGCCTGATGTATTTCAGCAACATTAACCTGAATATGATGTCCTTAGGCGGGCTGGCTCTGGGAGTAGGCATGCTTGTGGATAACTCTATTGTGGTCATCGAGAATATCTTCCGGCACCGCCAAATGCAGAAGAATCCCATACAGGCCTGTATTGACGGGACGCAGGAGATGGTCGGCCCCATCATCGGCTCAACCCTGACTACCGTGGCAGTATTCTTACCTTTTGCTTTTGTGCTGGGGGTTGTGGGCCAGATTTTTAAACAGCTCTCCCTGACCATTACTTTTTCCCTCATCGTCTCCATCATTGTGGCGCTGTCTTTAGTGCCGGTATTAATTTCTTTGGGCCGGCGCAGAAAATCCCAATCTCTGGCGCTGCTACAATCCCTGGAAACAGCCCTCGTTGATAAAACCAAACTGATACAGGAAAAATTCCAGCGCCTGCAATCTGCTTACGGAAAATTCATCGCTAACATGCTTCACCAAAAGGGGAAAGTCATCGGCATAGTCCTTCTGCTTTTTTTTATCAGTATGTTCGTCATCCTCTTCTGGACGCAAAGGCAGTTTCTCCCCCGCGTTGACCAACGTCAATTTATTATTAAAGTAGAGCTCGCCCCGGGCACGCGCTTAGAGATAACCGACAGCGTGGTAAAAAAAATTGAAGGCTCATTGCTAAAACTTCCGGAAACTAAAGATGTAACCGTAAATATCGGCTCCAGCGCAGAAAGGACTTCCGCAGAAACAACTTCCCTGCAAACCTTAGGCAGCCATCAGGCCCAGATTATGGTGAATCTTAAAAAGAAATCCCGGGCGTTCAATACCCTGCGCTCCACCGATGAAGTCATCCAGTATCTAAAAAATAAGCTGGAAAAACAGGATTTAGAAGGTGCGGAAATAGAATATGTTGCCCAGGAGACTTCTTTTGGCACTGCCTTAGAGCAGGGAGCGCCTATTGCCGTCGAGATAAAAGGCGCGGACCTGAATAAATTAATAGAAATCTCCTCCTCTTTGCAATCTAAAATGAGTAAGATTAGCGGCGTTTACGGAATAAAAAGTAATATGCCCGCTCCCAGCCCGGAAACAAAACTGCATGTCCTTAAGGATAAGGCCTCGCTCTACGGCCTTTCTGTGCGCGATATCGCCGTCACTGCGCAGGTCGCCCTCAAGGGTTATGTGGCTACTAAGTTTAAGGAAAAACAAGGGCAGGAGGATGTGGATATCCGCGTGCGCCTGAGGCCCGAAGACAGGAGTGACTTAGGTAATTTAAGGAGGCTTTTAATTCACTCGCCATTGGGGATGGATGTCTCCTTATCTGATGTGGCTTATTTAACTAAAGGCAAAGGGCCCACGGAAATAAAACGGGTTGACCAGCAAAGGAATATAATCCTAACCGCCAATACTTACGGCCGCAATTTTAATCAGATAATCAATGAAATAAATAAAATCATCCGTTCTGCGGGCGCCAAGGTATCTAAAGATTATTCTCTGGAATTAGTCGGCGAGCAGCAGAGGATGAAGGAATCGTTCCATAGCCTGGCCTTTGCCATGGCCTTGGCTTTTATTTTAGTCTATATGATTATGGCCGGGGAGTTTGAGTCTTTATGGCAGCCTTTTTTAATTATGTTCACTATACCCCTCTCGCTTATCGGTGTTGCTTTTGCCCTATCTATTACCCGCACGCCTTTAAGTTCAGTGGCCTATTTAGGCATTATTATGTTAGGCGGGATTGCCGTCAATAACGGCATTGTCTTAATTGATTTGGTGAATGTTTTAAGAAAACAAGGGTATTCTGCTTATGATGCCGTGGTAGAAGCAAGCAAAAATCGGCTGCGGCCGATTCTGATGACCTCGCTGACCACCATCTTAGGGCTCTTGCCATTAGCGCTGGGTATCGGAGAAGGCGCAGAACTACAAGCGCCTCTGGCCATTACCGTAATGGGCGGATTAACTTCAGCGACATTCTTGACCCTGGTTTTTATCCCGGCTTTATATCTTATGGCGCATGGCTATTTTGAGACCCCGCCGCCACTGCCAGAAATAAAGATTGCGCGCGAAGAAATTAAACCTGAACCCGAACCGATTATTCCTCCCCCCCGGCCCAGTTTAGAAATAAAATTACCCGCGCCCGCTATGCCTGCGGTGATTAAACCTATTGCTCTGCCAATTCCCGAGGAAGCCGTAGAACCTCAAGCCAAGATTCCCCTTGAGAAACGGGAATTAAACGTGCGCCAGCAAGAACTCTTGATAAAACTAAAAGAGATTAAGAAAATCACCCGTAAGGAATACGCGCGGATGTTTAAAGTCTCCGTGCCCACTGCCGCCAGGGATTTAAAAGAGTTGGCAGATAACGGCCTGATTAAAGCCCGGGGGCCGCTGGGGCCGGGAAGATGGTATGAATTAATATGAGCCTGCCTAGTTTATCCGTAAGAAGGCCGACTGCAGTATCCATGTTTTTTATTGCCGTAGCCCTAATCGGCATAATCGCCTTGCGGCTGCTTCCCGTGGAGATGATGCCGAATACCTCATTCGGCGACATTACTATCAATATTGATGTGCGCGGAGGAATCCCCGCCTCTGAAGTAGAAAGGCGTATCGCCATACCGACGGAAGAAGCAGTCAGCAGCGTCTCCCACCTGAAAAATACCCTCTCCATCTCCAAAGAAGGCAATGCCACGGTTATCCTGGAATTCGAGCCCGGCACAAATATGGACTTTGCCGCCCTGGAGGTGCGCGAGAAGTTCAACCGCATCAGAAACAAATTGCCGCCGGAAATCGAAAAACCCATAATCGCAAAATACGAATATATGGATGTGCCGATTATGATCCTGGCGGTAACCAGCGATATCCGCTCGCCGGAGGAATTACGCAAGATTGTCGATGAAAAGATAAAAGACCGCATCCAGCGTATCGAAGGGGTTGCCCGGGCTGAGGTAGCCGGCGGAAGGGAAAGAAAAATACTGGTGGAAGTAGACCAGTATAAGCTCCAGGCCTACGGCCTGGCGATAAACCGGGTAGTAGATACCATTAATATTAATAATGCCAACCTATTGGCGGGTGAAATAAAACGGGTAAAGGATAAATACTTAGTCCGGACTATCGGAGAATTCCAAAACTTAGATGAAATCAGGGATTTAGCCATTGCTACCACAAAAGAGGGTTCGGTGGTCCGGTTAAGGGATGTCGCCGAAATCAAAGATTCTTATTTAGAGCCGGTAGCCTACGCCAGGCTAAACGCCCAGCCGGTAGTCTCTATTTATGTGCAGAAGGAGTCTACGGCAAACACGGTCAAGATATCAAACTTAATAAATAAAGAGCTAAAAAAATTAAGGCCGATCCTGGAGAAGGACATAAACGTAACCCCTACTTTTAATCAAGCAGAGACTATCCAGCAGGCAGTAAATCAGGTCCAACGCTCCTTAGGTATCGGCGCGGTGCTTGCATTTTTAATTCTCTTTGTCTTCTTAAGGAGCCTAAACATCAATCTCATTATCGCCGTAAGCATCCCCCTCTCCATCCTGTGCACTTTCTCGCTCATGTTTTTCAGCAAGCTCACCTTAAATGTGATGACCTTAAGCGGCCTGGCTTTGGGCGTAGGGATGCTGGTAGACTGCGCTATTGTCGTTCTGGATAATATCCTGAAAAAAAGGGATGCCTTATTGAATGACAAGGACAAATTAGCGCAGATATTTCTGGAAAATAAGGCAAAGGAAACAGTGAAGGAACTGGCGATAAGCGGCGCGGATGAAATGTTTCTGGCCATCACTGCTTCTACCTTCACTACTATCATCATATTCCTGCCGCTGGTGTTCATCAATCCTGAAATCCGGATGCTTTATAGCGGCATTGCCCTGACCATTACTTATTCGCTGCTGGCTTCGCTTTTAGCGGCCTTAACCTTAGTGCCGATGCTGGCAGCCAGGTTGAAAATAAAAGTTCCCGCCGCGCAGACTGAAGATGCCCTTACATCTCAAACAAAAATTCCGGCTGCCCAGCCCCTGCCGCTTTTTGTGGCCGGAAAATTTGAAACTTTTTATAAAAAGGCCGTCTCTGTCTGCCTTTCTCTACGCTATATTATAATCCTCCTCGTCATTTTAGGCTCTCTATATGCCTTGCGGGAATATAAAAAATTAGAGAAGGAGTTTATCGGTATTGCCGAGCAGAATAAGTTTACCATATTTATTGAACTGCCGACGGGGACAAAATTAGAGATATCGGATAAAGTTGTTGCCCAGGTAGAAAAATATATCTCTGGCTTGCCTCAGATAAAAAACGCGACCAGTAAGGTGGAGCCTTGGTCAAGTAAAATTTATGTGGAACTCCTCCCTTTGAGCAAAAGAAAAAAACCTACTGCCCAGATTATTAATGAGCTGCGCCCCTTTACGGATAATTTAGACCCGGCCTTCATCTATTATGAAGAATCCGAAGAGATCGGCACCAAAGAAATACTTATCGAGCTCTACGGTTATGATTATGACGTCCTGAAGGGCCTGGCAGTAGAGACCGCCCAGAGGATGCAGTCTATCCCTGATTTTACGGATACCAAAATAAGGATGCGCGAAGGCAGGCCTGAGATGCATTTAAATATTAATAAAAGGCAGGCGGCGATGTCCGGTATGTCCGTGGAAGATATCGCCCTGGCTTTGCATACCTATATGCGGGGGTTAGTCGCCACGCGTTACGGCGGGAAAGATAAAACAGAGGGAGAAGAAACCGAAACCATTGTGCGCCTTGAAGAAAAATACCGCAGGAATTTCGAAGACCTGCGCAGGATCGGTTTAATCAATTATAAAGGAGAGCAGATATATTTATCGCAGGTGGCCGATTTAAAAAGCGGCATAGGCCCGAGTGAAATCTGGAGAAAAAATAAAGCCCGTATGGTTCAGGTGAGCGCCAATACCGGCGGGCTAGCCCTGGGCACGGCAGCGGATAAAGTAAAGGAGGCATTAAAGGAATCAAAATTCCCCAACGATTATTTTTGGCAATTTGGCGGTAATTATGATAAAATGATACGCAATCAAAGGGAACTTGGCTTCGCGCTTATTTTAAGTTTAATCCTGGTATATATGATCCTGGCCAGCCTCTTTGAATCTTTCAGCCAGCCCTTTATTATCCTGATGACCGTGCCTTTGGCGGCAATAGGAGCAGTCATTGCCTTAAGGCTGGCTGATATCCCCGTCGGCACCGGCGTCCTCATCGGGGCGATTATGTTAGGCGGCATCGTAGTAAATAATGCGATTGTTTTGGTTGACCGGGTTAACTTCTTAAGGCGCAAACATCCTGTTGATTACCCCACAAAAAAAGGCATCCAGGAGGCAATGGTTATTGCCTCATATGACAGGCTAAGGCCCATCATGATGACCTCCCTGACTACCATACTGGGGCTCATACCTATGGCCTTAGATAAAAGCGAGTCTTCCAGCCTCTGGTCGCCTTTGGCAATCACGGTAATCGGAGGATTAACGCTATCTACATTTTTAACCTTATTTGTCATCCCTTGTATTTATCTGGCATTTAAAGACCTGCAATTAATTAGGGAGGTATTATGAATCTCCAAAAGACGCATATCTTAATTACCGCATTCCTCCTCTTCTGGATTGTCTTTATCGGCTGGGGCATGTTAAAGACCGGCGCTAAGTTATCCAAGGAAAAGGCCGCGGTCCCGACGGTAACTCAGAAACAAACCCAACCGGAGGCGGCGCCTAAAAAAGAAATAACTCCTTTAGAGAAGGCGGCTGAAAAAGATATCCCCCCAAATCCGCCCGCTGAAACCGGGCCTATCCCGGTAAGGGTATTTGAAGTAAGGAGTGCCGATTTTCAGGATACCCTGCCCGTGATGGGCACGGTCAAAGGCAAGACCGAGATCGGGCTTAAGTTTGAGGTTAACGGCGTAATAGAAAAAATTTATTTCCGGGAAGGAGAAAAAATCAAAAAAGGCGGCCTCATTGCCTCATTAGACCCTAAGGACGCGCAGTTACGGCTCGCCTATGCCAAAAATAAATTTAACGCAGCCGAAGCAGCTTATAACTCCATCCAGAAAAAATTAGAGGTGCAGAAAAAACTCTATGAAGCAGGGGCAATCATTAAATCAAAACTGGAAGAGGTAACTTTAGAGTGCAAGAGCGCCGGGTTTCAATTGGAAACCACAAAAAGCGAAACCGAATTAGCGGAAAACGAACTGAATAAAACCCTGCTTTATGCCAATACCGACGGCGTGATGGGGCCCCGCGAAAAAGAAGAAGGGGAATTTGTCACGCCCCAGGATAAAATCGGTTCGCTCTTGGAAATCAGCGAGGTCTTTGTAGAAGTAGGGGTGGTAGAGCGGGACATCAATAAAATAAAATTAGGCCAAAAAGCCAAGGTTTATGTTGACGCTAATCCCGATGTTACCTTTGAAGGAAGGGTAGACAGCATATTCCCTGTGGTAGAAGGTAAAAGCCGGACCCTTACTGCCAAAATCAAAGTCCCTAACCCAAACGGCCTCTTATTCCCGGGGATGTTCAGCCGGGCGGAAATACTCATCATTGAATTAAAGAATGCCTTGATTATTCCTGTAACCAGCCTTATACCCTCTGAAAAAGGTAAGACCTTGCTTCCGGTTATACCCCAGGAATCAACAACAAGGCCTGAGGATGGCTCACAAACAGGGATTGTAGAGTTGCGGCGCGTAAATACCGGCTATATGACCAGCGACTATGTCCAGGTTACCAAAGGCCTGAAGTCCGGGGATTTTGTGGTTATGGAAACGCGCGGCGAGCTTAAAGATAATGCTGCGGTAAGAATAGAAGGAATAGAAGAATCTGCTTTTTAACGTAATAGCCCCAACCGGATTTTCCGCCTTCGCTCTTTGGTAGATTACATTCTTGGCTTTGATGGGCTACGGCGGACCCGCCGAAGCACACCATAGCGTTTTACGAAGTAAATTCAAGGTGCGTAGGCGGGGAACCGAGGTGAATAATACTTAGCCCCAAGGGGATTTGAACCCCTGTTTATTGGCTGAGAACCAAGCGTCCTAGACCGGGCTAGACGATGGGGCCGTAAATTTGTCTTTATTGTAATTTAAGAGTTTTGGCAAGTCAATAAATTTATTCTATGGGAATGAATGTAGGCGTGGGCTTAAGCACAGAAAAGAACCCTGCCCTCGCCGTTAAAGAAGCCCTGAGATCAGCTACTTATAATCTGGCCAGCGAAAAAATCGACTTAGCCATTGTATTCAGCTCTATAAATTTCTCTTCTGTTAATTTATTAAAAGCCCTGAGTATTTCTTTAGGGGAGGTGCCGCTTTTAGGCTGTAGCAGCGCAGCCATAATTTCTAATCAGGGCATATTTAAACACGGCCTGGTAATCATGCTTTTAAGTTTCTCCGACAACGTCTATTTTAACACTGCCTGCGTCAGGGATATAAAAACAAAGGGCTCCCTGAATGCCGGGAGGGAACTGGGCGAACAATTAGGATATGGTTTCCGTAATGTGCGCAGGTGCTTCGGCGTAGTTTTTTCCGACGGTTTAATAGATGACTGTTCCGGGCTGCTCTGCGGAATGCAGGAAAGATTAGGCAGGAGTTTACCCTTAGTAGGCGCTTCTGCCTCGGATGATATGCGTTTCTTAAAGACCTATTTGTATTTCAACCGGGAGCTCCTCAGTGACGCCGCAGCAGGGATACTCTGGGGCGGAAAATTAAATTTTGGCTTAGGCTTAAGGCATGGCTGGAAAGGCCTGGGTAAACCCCATACCGTCACTAAATCAGAAGGCAATATCATTTATGAAATAGACGAACGGCCGGCAGCTATGCTCTATGAAGAATACCTGGCAAAGAATATAGCCGAGCTACGCCAGGAAATAAAACGTATCTCCATGCTCTATCCGATAGGCATAGACATGCCCCAGGAAGAAGAGTGTATCTTAAGGAACGTCCTTTCTATAGGCGATAGCGGGTCATTGCGCCTGCAGGGCAATATCACCGAAGGCAGCTCCATAAAATTAATGATCGGCACAAAAGAATCCTGCCTGGCTGCGACCCGAAAGGCAGTAGAAGAAGCCAAAAAACTCTCATCCAGCCCTATGGAGAAGAGTGGTATAAAAAATTTTATCCTGGTCTTTAACTCGGCCTCCAGGTATATGTTATTAAGAAGGGATGCGCCCTTAGAACTGGAAATCATTAAGGAAGGTTTCGGCAAAAACACGCCTGTAATCGGCCTCTATACTTACGGCGAACAGGCGCCCTTAAGGGCAATCCGTTACCAGGGCCAGGCATATTTTCATAATCAGGCTATTGCTATTCTAAACGTCGGGGGCTAGAGAAAAAATGGATAACCCGGGCCTCTTCTTAAACATATTCGTGCTGGCAGGTTTGCTGGCTATTGTTTCTCTCGTTATCGCCGTCTTCCTGAAGACAGAAAAGGTCAAGCAACTGCAGATAATTGTGGGCCAGCTGAAGAAATCCCTGGAAGAAATGGACGAGCAGGCTAAGCTGGTTGTGCGCACGGATATGGAACTCAACAAAGCCCAGGAAGAACTGGATAAAAAAATAACCGGCCTTTACGCCCTGCAGAGGCTGTCCCGGACAATCAGCACCACCCTAGAAGAAAGCCAGATCTTTATGCGCATCGAGAAGACTTCTTTTGAGGAATTGGGCTTTGAAAAGGCCTGCGGCTTATTGTGGGACGAAAAAGAAAATAAATTCACCCTGCGCCTGAATATCGGTTACGCGGCAGATGAAATCGGGGCAATCCAACAGACGGTGAACTCCGATAAAGATAATTACCTGGATTTGATAAAAAAAGAAAGGGCATTCTCCTCTGTCTCGTTATCTAAAGATATTGCCTTTGGGCAAAAAATAAACGAGGCCTTTAAGGTGGACTCCTTTGTAATAGCGCCTATCCTGGCCAAAGAGGCAAATAAGGGGTTCTTGCTTGTGGGTACGGAGAATACAGACGTCTCCGTCAACGAAGGAGACGAAGAATTAATTACCATCTTGAGCAATCAAATCGGCCAGGCGCTGGAAAACGCCCGTTTATTTGAAAAGACCTGGAACGCGCAGCAGGAACTGGAGAAAAAAGTAGAGGAAAGGACGCGCGAATTGACTTTGGCTATGGAGGCGATAAAAAAGGTGAGCAAACGCAAAAATGATTTTATCTCCAGCGTCTCGCACGAATTAAGGACCCCCCTCACTTCTATCAAGGGCTACGCGGCTATACTTATCGCTGAAAAGCTGGGGCATTTGCCTAGCGAGGCGAAAGAACGCCTGGAAAAAATCAACCGCCACAGCGACGAGCTGGTGCACATGGTCAATGACCTTTTGGATATTGCCCGCATTGAATCCGGCAGGATAGTAATGAAGATGCAGGGGCAGGACTTAAAAGACATCCTTGCCGCTGCCTCTGATCTGGTCTCAATACAATCTAAAAATAAAAATATCAAGCTCACCCAGGACGTGCAGAAAGGCCTGCCCCTTGTTTTGGCGGACCACGACCAGATAGAGCGCGTATTCATCAACCTCCTGAGTAATGCAGTCAAATTTACTCCTGATAACGGAAGGATAACCGTCAAGGCATACACTAAAGATAAAATGGTGCAGGTGGATATATCCGATACGGGAGTAGGCATACCTGAAGATGCGCTTCCTAAGTTATTCGAGGAATTTTACCGTGTAGATAATGCCATAAACCAACAGGTCAAAGGCACGGGGTTAGGGCTGTCTCTGGTAAAGCATATTATTGAAGCGCATAATGGAAAGATTTGGGTAGAAAGTAAAGCGGGTAAAGGAAGCACTTTTAGCTTTACCCTGCCGTTAGCATAAGGAGGCTTGGTGCCTAAACCGAAAGTATTACTTGCGGATGATGACCCCGATATCCTGGATGTACTGGAGATCACCCTCTCCGAGGAGAATTACGAAATCTTAAAGGCCAAAGATGGGGAAGAGGCCATGCGCATCATCAGGTCTAAACCGCTGGATCTTGTCCTGCTTGATTACAATATGCCTAAGATGAACGGCCGCCAGGTCTGCGCAGAAGTCAAAAAAGATATACTTTTACGGCATTTGCCCATCATCATGGTCACCGGCAAAGGCGAAATAGACGACAAGGTAGGCGGTATTAACGCCGGCGCGGATGATTATATCGTCAAGCCTTTTGAGCCTAAAGAACTCTTAGCCCGTATTCATATGGTATTAAGGCGCACGGAAATAGACCTGGAGGCAAATCCTCTAACGCGCCTGCCGGGTAATGTCTCCATACTCAATGAACTTTCCCGCCGCATAGAAAACAAGGCCCCCTTCGCTGTCTGCTACCTGGACTTAGACAAGTTTAAGACATATAACGACACTTACGGCTTTGAGCATGGCGACGAGGTAATCCGCCAGACCGCGCGCATATTAATACAGGCGACGCATGACCTCGGCCACCCTGACGATTTCATCGGCCATATAGGCGGCGATGATTTTGTAATCGTTACTACGCCTGATACCGCGGATAACCTCTGTAAAAGGATAATCGCTGATTTTGAAAAGACAGCCCCCTCCTTCTATAATGAAAAGGACAGGAAGAATGGTTATATCATCGGCCACGACCGGCGGGGAAAAGAAGAAAAAATGCCTTTGGTATCCATATCTATCGGGGTAGTCACAAACGAATCCCGCAAGATAGAGCACGTGGCTCAGATAGGCGAGATCGGCGCGGAATTAAAATCCTATGCCAAGAGTTTGGAGAGGAGTAACTACGTAAAAGATAAGCGTAAATAGAAGGGATTTTAAAAAATAAACCCGCTATCAGTGGTACATAATATAGCGGGTTTATTTTTGGGGTTAATCCCTATAATTTAGTGCGCGGGGAGAGACTTGAACTCTCACGGGTTGCCCCACTACCCCCTCAAAGTAGCGTGTCTGCCATTCCACCACCCGCGCATTATATTTCTCTTATTGGGCTACCCGGATTGACGTCTGACTGCGCGCTTTTATGGCTTGGAAACAGGCTAAAAATGACCCAAGACTTCAAGCGACATGTGAAAATCCGTCTTTTAACCGGGCAAATTTAAGAAACTAAGTATAAACTTCTTTTCTATGGCTAATACGTAAGATAATAATTAAAATCTCACGTTCCGCTATTCTGTAGATAACGCGGTAATCCCCCCAGCGGTATCGCCAGTATCCCTGAAACTCCCCTTTTAATGGTTTTCCCAATCCTTTAGGGTCTTGCGCAAGATAAGTTTCAATACGGGCAAGAATCTTTTTAACCGTAGGCCTATCGAGCCCCTTAAGGTCTTCTTCAACCGAATCAAGATAGGCGACTTTATACACCAAGCTGTTTCCTTAGCTCTGTGCCAGTGATAATTTTTGATTTGGGGTCGTTAAAGCGGTCTTTGGCAATTTGCGCATCGGCGTAATCCTCCAAATAATGGGCTAAGGCCTCAGCAACATAAAATTTTTCGCTGCGGTGCGTGGCTTTTGCCAGGCTAGACAGCCTATTTACCAACCCAACCGGTAAACGAAAGGCTTTTAATATAGTCATCTATTCATTCCTCCTTACAATATAAGTATAACATTGTTATACAAGTATTGCAAGAAAAATTTTATATATTTGTTTTAACCGCCCTTAAAGCTCAAATAACAAACTTTCCGTAATTCAACCGCACAATAAGACGTCTAAGTGGCTACCCAGAGTTGTCTCCCACCGCACCCCACAACATCAATATTACCAGTTGATTATCAAAATGACTGTCCACCGGGGTAAAGGCGGTTTTATCTATTTGGGCGGCTGTCCAGCTTAAAATCATCAACCTAATCAACAACCAATTGACAACCTAAATGACAACCAAAAACCAAGAGCTCATTTTAAGCCATCGTATAACATGAACAAAAAGATTATAACCAGTGCTCCGACTGTAAGTATACCGCCTCCCCAGCCACGAGTATCATTCTCAAACCAACGCCAGAAAATAACCGGAATAATAACTATAGCTAATCTGACAACTGATTTTAGAATCTTTATTGTTTTATTTTCATTTATTTTGGATAAACCTCGCTTTTTTGCACAACTACTACAGAATATGCGAAAAACATTATTCCCAAGTTCATCCATAACGGAACGTTCTATGGCTTTCTTGCGTTTAAGATGACAACCGCAATCATAGCATTTTAATCTCTCTATACTCATAAACGCTCCTTAAGTAGCGAGGTTCATCCTACCGAAACATGCTCATGGTTCGCCTGAGCCTCAATTTGCTTCTATCTTTTTTACCTTACCATTCTCCCATACCGCAAGCGGACGGCCATCTTTTTTATGTTGCGCTACTACCTTCTTCACCGCTTCTTTCATGGCAAGTTCAGCTTTCTCATGCAATGTTAGTCGTTTTCTCATAAGTTAGCTCCTGCTTTATTTAATATCTTCTGAAACAAAATGTCATTCCGGACATCAATATGTGAATTATCCTTCTTCGCAATCAGTCGGGGTTTTTTCTCTGAATTATCAAACAATAACCATGTATTTAGTAACGGACGATATATCTTGAAGAAATTAACGATGCTTCTCTCAAATCGCCTTTTTACATCCTCGTTTGGTACATCATGCCCGCCTTCGGCGACTCTATCTTTAATACGAGCTATGGCTAGATTAGAACTCGGTATCCATAGAAAGAAAAGATGAAGCCTGTATCCTTTTTCTTTTAACTTCCGAAAATGCCTTAAATAGCTTTTGCCTGCAAGAGTAGTTTCAAAGCCAAAATCAATATTCCTGTCCATAAATTCTCTTACTTGTTGTAAAACAAGCTTTCCGGCTTTAATCGCTACCTGCTGTGGTGAAAATGGAGATAATCCTTGCGCAATAAGATCAGCGTTGACGAAATTCGGACATTTTGCATAGTTGGGCAAAAACTCTCTTGCAAATGTAGTCTTGCCTGAACCATTAGGCCCGGCTATTATGTAAACATTTTTATGGTTATTCATTCTTCCTTAAACTATAGCGCTCTAAGAACTAAAACTCCAGCAATCTTTTATATAATCAAACTTCCCGGGGTTTCGGATAGTTGTCAACATCGGCTGCCCGAACTGGTTAATAAACAGAACCTTCAAGGTTGTATGCTACCTGCCCGCTAAAGCCAAGCGAAACTCCATTGTCCAGCTAAGACGTGAAAATTTGCTACTTAAAACCCGATAAATGCCCGATATCTAAACTAACGGCCAATTTCATCCATTAAATCAGGCTCATGCAAAAGTATACGGCCTTTCTTTAGGCATTGACCGTAGGACCTAATGTCATTAACGTCTATACCAAAGCAATAATCGCTGTAAGCAAAGTTAACGCTTTTAAGGCCTGCTTTTTTGGCGATTTTATTGTATTTCTTTTCTATCCCGAGTTCTTTTTCATAGGCTATACCATAAACCTCCTCTCTTTCCTGCCACATTTTCTTCAGGAAAGGATATTTCTTCAGGAAGTTTTTGATTAATTTCTTGTCTTTAGCAGATCTCACGATAATCCCTCCATGAGCCACCTATAAATTGACTTCACTATAATAATCTTTCTTTTTAACTTTATTTCCTCATCCGTATCTTCAGTCAGGATAAGCGCAGATTTTAGCTTTAGCTCATCCATGGCCTTGATAAGAGAATTAAACTCCCTTTGTCTTGTCTTTTCATTATCTAAGTTATCCGTTACTTGAATAAGCCTTAAATCCTTCCTGCCGGTCTTTATTAAGAAATCGACTTCCAGATTATTTGAGGTTTTATAATAATAAATCTCCGGGCATTTCCGTTTGAGCTCAAGGAATACCAGGTTTTCCAAGAATTTGCCTTTGTTCTTTGAGAACTGAAATGCTACGGACTCCGCCAAGCCGTTATCTATGCAGTAGATCTTCTTAAGCGCCAAAAACTGCTGCTTTAAGGAATAGGAAAATTTACTTATTAAAAATATCAAAAAGCTGTTTTCTAGAAAATCGGCATAACTTCTTACGGTATTCATGCTCCCTAGTCCCAATATTCGCTTCAGGTTATTATAGGCAAATGTCCCACCTATGTTGCTTAAGAGATAGAGACCTAGTTCACGTAAAGCCTTAACCTGCTTGATATCGTACCTTGCCACAATATCCCGGTAGAGAATATCCTCATACACTCTTTTTAATAACGCCGGATCCTTATATTTTAAGTATTCGGGCATGCCTCCGTGCTTTAAGTATTCTGCAAAGTGTTTCTTTATGTTCGCCCTTTCAGCTGTGTAAGAAAGGCCATTTTTAGGGAGGTTAACTCCTTTAAACAAAAGAAATTCCGTAAAAGAAAATGGATACAGTTCTATACTTATGCTTCTACCGGTCAACTTCGTGCCCAGTTCTTTGCTTAAGAGTGAGGCATTCGAGCCGGTGATAAAGAACTTGCAACCCTTATCCTGCATCCGGCGCACAAAGACTTCCCATTTAGGAACATTCTGTATCTCATCGAAGAAGAAAACTTTTCTTTTCCCATAGATCTCTAAGAATGCCTCATAAAGATTATTAAAGTCATCTACTCCGAAATCTACAAGGCGTTCATCCTCAAAATTGAAATAATAAATGCCTTTTTTGTAGAAATTATCGACTATTTGATTAAGCAGAGTGGATTTACCGCAGCGCCGGATTCCTGAAATAACCACAGCGTGAGGCAAGGTTATGTGCTTGGAAACTGTTTCTAACGCAGCCCTTGGAATACCTATATCAAGAGCCTTACGGCCTTGCTCCTGCTCTAGGATTATTTCTTTTAATAAGGATTTCTGCATTCCTGCCTCCCTAACCGCGGTCTCACTAAAAAGCGACTTTGACATATGCTCATCTATATCATTTGTAATGAGAATATACCATATATAATTCTCATTGTCAATGAGAATTATGCTAAAGGCTGATTACTGTATATTTTTCAGAGTCTCTATCGGAGGGATTGAATTTTCTCTTGGTTCGTATCCTGTCAGGATTCGATAGAATATGTTAAAATATGACAAGAAAATAAAAGGCAAGCCCACCTATAAGGTGTTCTGCCTTCAGAACATTTGGCTGCCCGAACTGGACGCCAGACGAACTTCATCCCTCGGCTCCGCTCGGGACAGGCAACCTCAAGTGCTTCACTTACTTGTGAAAATAACTGTCCGCCGTTTTAAACGGGGTTTTATCTATTTGGGCGACCGCCCGGCTTAAAATCATCAATCTAATCATCAACCTAATCATCAACCAATTGACAACCGCTTTGTCCTAAACCAAAATGTAATGCAAAGCCCTGCCTTCGCCTACTGACTTAATCACCTTAAGTTCTACGAGCTTCACTAATTCCTTATGAACAGCTTGAGCAGAGATTTTGAATATCCCCTGTAGTTCCCTATTAGTTACCTTACCATTAATATTAATATATTCTACTATCTTCATCTGTTTCGGCGTAAGAGCAATTTGCGCCTGGCCGTTCTTCCTTTTGGAGCCAACTTTTAAAACGGCATCCTTAGCTTCATTAACCGAATAAAGTATGCCATCGGTAAAATACTCAAGCCACTTGGTAATATCTCCATTACTGGTTTGAGCTGTCTTTAAGGCGGCGTAATAAGCCTGTCTATCCCTGTCATAATAATCATCCAGAGCAAAAATTCTCCTATGATCAAGGCCGCTCAAATATAAAATTAGCGTTGCTACTAATCTCGCCGTTCTTCCATTGCCATCGATAAAGGGGTGAATTCTTGCTATCTCATAATGAACAATGCCTGCCAAAAGTACAGGATTAAGCCCCCAGGATTTATCAAGATTGAGCCACTCTGTAAATTCTTGAACAAGCTGCGGCACTTCTTCAGTTTTTGGCGGCATATATTCTATGACTTCCTTGAAAGTTGTGCCATCAAAAATTCTTTTGCCGACAAAGACCTGCCGGTTCCTAAGGACACCTGAATCTGCGGTGTTTTGCATTACATTTTTGGTTATGATTCTATGAATATTTAATAAATCTGCGACTTTGAATTTTTCTTTTTCGGCAAGACTGGGAATCCTTTCTAATGCTTCAATATAATTCAAAGCTTCTATCTTGTCCTTATTCGTGGCAATAACGTCTTTGCCCTCAGCCAAAGCTTTAACTTGTTCAAGCGTTAATTTGTTGCCCTCAATAGCAGTAGAAGAATGAGTATTGCGCACTAAAGCATCGCGCCTTAATTTCGCCTCCCATTTTGGCACCAAATGAGCCTGCTCAATAACCTCGCGTGCCGAAGTTATAGCCGTAAGGTTATTTAAGATTTTGTCGGTAATTGTGTATTTTGGATTAAATGGCATATGTCCTTTTATTTCTTTTTAACCTCATAGTCACATCTACTTCTTTACTACAAAAAAGTATTTATCTTTTGCGCTTACTCCCGTATCTTCATTTTCTAATTTATTTAATATTTCTTTTGGATTCGGGAAACATTTTTTTAGTTCTGCAAAAAAATGAGATTTATCTACTTGGGTTCTAATACCATCCTTTGTATTAATATAATATTCTGGATAAATTCTTGGCCGCATCTTAAGCCCCCTTCGTATTACTGCCTGATGTCAATAGCGACGATTTCCATGCAAGGCGATACACTGCATAGAGGGCGGGATAATATAAAATAATTGAAATAATCCATCCAATGGATTCTTCAATAAGTTCCTTATTTTGATTTGTAAAAGCAAAATATCCATAAATTATTAAAGCAATGGGTGCGATAAAGAATTGTATTGACCATATCTTTACAAGCCAACGGATTTTTGATAACCAGTTAATACGTTTCGCCCAAATCCAAGAATATAAAACTATCACTGTTAGTATCACTTTAAAAACTGCTACCGCTGCCATTCCTACAGACTTCTCAAAAAAACATGAAAATATTAGGTAAGCAACTAAAAGAACAAAATAGATTTTCCAACCTATACCATGTTGTTTTTCAGAATTTTGTATTTTCCCCGAGTCGCTCATTTTCGACCTCCTAAGCTACCACCAAATTTTCCTTTAAAAACTGCATACCTAGTAATAAACTACCCCGAGCTCTATGGCTCCAGTTCATCAGGTAGTTCGCCTGAGCGTCAAGGTTGGCTGCCCAGCGTTGTCGCCCGCCGCACCGCAGAACTCCAAGTAGTTCAATTGGTTGTGAAGATGGATATCCGGCGAAGCAAGCGAACTTTGCTCAGTTTAGTAGATCCTTTGCCTCCGGTACCCATCAGAAGGCCCCGGGTCTACCCAAATACCATAGTAGAAGCCCTAAAGATTAAGACCTTCATCAACAGCGGCCAAACCAGAATAACCTGGGCAAAAACCTGTAGAGAACTCAATATGTCAGAGTCCAAATTAGCACACTTGTTAAAAATAGTCAACCGGTTACCCGCTGATTTCATCGAAAATATGAAGTCATGCGATGATCAGGAGACGCTACGAATCTTTACCGGCAGAAGGCTCTTAAATATTTCCCGACTTAAAACCCTGCAAGAACGCCGGGATATGATTAAACACCTATTATTGCCAAAAACCTAACCATTCTTGCCTTGTTTTATTGCTTTCTCTACTTTATTTAATCCTTCGACAATGTCCCCAATATCTTTTGCTGGAGAATAAACTCTTTTGCTATATGCCTCTAATGAAAAAAGGTGTTCCTCTTTGTATTTCTTTTTCCCATATTCTGACTCATATTTAATAATAGCTTTCAACGAATCTTGCTGTTTAGGCAACACTTCCCAAGCCGCTCCGATAAAGCTATCTATATCATTTTTAGGTCCTAAAAAAGAAAGGTTATTTATAAGAGGTGTGGTGTTAAGACTTCGATCTTCGCTTCCTATGCGGTATTTAATATCTGGGGAAAACTCAATGTTAATATTGTGTGCGGCTCGCTCTCCCATATTTTTAACTACCACGTACATCATTCCATCTTTGAATCTAAAATCAACGTATATTTTGGGACGCATTGTTTCAGCAAATTGCCTTGTTGACGATTTTAATATGCATATTGTAGTAACAACATAGGCCAGAGTAAGGGCGATCATAAAAATATCTGATAGTGTTATTTGCCAAATAAAATTCATTTGTGCCTCTTAGAAATCAAACGTATTACCAACGACTTAGTTTTCTTCGCCCCTTTGGTTCCCCTTTAATGCCCCTTTCGCCCAATTATTATCTTTAGCCCTAATCGCCACAATCGCCAACCAGGAGCGTATTTGGCGCGTTTATGGCGCATTCTATGTCCGAAATGTCTGATACTAAAGCTCTATAGCGGAAGTCTTGGTGAGCCAATTGAGCCATTCATGAGCCTATTCTATCCTTACTGCTTATGTTCCAAATCGATAGGTTGTATTTACGCCTTTGCTTAGATAAAAGACCCTTGCTGCAATACTTTTGCGGGATCATACCAAATAGCGCTTACAAAGTTCTGGATCTCCTGAGTAAACTTCCAAATGACATTACTATCAATCGGGTTTTCATCGTGTTGCTTCTTAATCTCTTTATAGATGGTGCGCTTCTCAAACGGCAATCTTTTGGCATGTCTTAGCAAAAAGACATTATCAATGGCTGTTAATCTGCAGTCTTCCGGCTCCATATCCAAGTATTCAACCAGTAGGTAGTATCGAGACATCGGGCACCCCTGTTTTAAACGAGACGCAGTACCTGCCGCTTCCTGAAACATCGTCTTATCGAGATTTATTTTGCATTCCGCAGCTAAAACAGCTAATACAAGTTTTCCCTCACTGGTCATTGATGCTTTAAAGCCAGAATCAGAAGAGAATTTAAAATAAATCGTTTTGCCCAATGCAAAATCAGCATCCTTTTCTTTCAAGATAACGGGGGGCTTAGCCCCAAGATCAGCGAGACTTGTTGGGGTAAACGCCAACGACATGAATGCTGTTTGAGGACCAACCTCTAACTTAAAATCTGGTAAGCCGCCTAAAATCCTTTTGTCGATCAAATGAATTAAAAATTCCTCTATCACCGAATTGTCGAGTTTTAATTGCCCTTTTTGCCTCTTGATAAAATCTGAGCCATTCTTGCCAATCAGCTCTACTTCTAAAAAATCTTTATATTCATTCAACGCCTTCGTCATTTCATCAACCCTTTCTCTTCCGGTTGATGTAAGAGCATTCATTTTCTTAATCCATGCCTCATAGCTTTTAAGCGCATCTCTTAGAAGACGCTGATCTTCTTTGCCGCATTTAGGGTTGGTTATGGCTGCTTCCAGTTTGTCTTTATGTGGCGTCTCTATTATTATATGATTTCCTTTCTGCTAAAAAATGGCGACGGGATAACTGATTTTGCTTCCGCCAAAGCTCCGAGAATATCGCTTTTGATATCCTTCTCTGATTGCATTAGTCCTTTTTTCAAATGCTCTATGGCGATGTCTCTAACGCTACCCAGTTGAGGTATAGCATGATTTCGTTCGGCAACAAGAATATCCTCATATATTCTTTCACCGAACCTATTTATAAATCCTCTTTGACTCACTCCGGTTAATTTAAAACATTTAAGAGATAGAATTATTTCTTTAACGATTAATGAATTATAAAACGGGATACCTCGAACTCTGGATTCCCTGCCTATTACCATGATAAGGTGCCCTTCATGATTTAGGCAATTTGCAAAGCTCTGAAGAGCTAATTCCATGTCCAAGCAATACTGCAATACAGTCTTAAAACGATTGGCTCGATTCTTACGATTTGATCCCATTTCGCTCTCAGCAACCTTCAGGATATCAAAACCCAAAAGTTCGATGATTGCCCGATAGTTCTGATGATAATTAAAAACATTAATATAAGGCGGGCTGGTAATAATAAGGTTGGCTTTCGATTTCAAACACTGGTGGGATAAGCGGGCATCGCAAAGCTCCGCCTGAATACTTACTTCGGTATAAGGCAAAGAAAGCAGGTGACCCCTTAGATTATTCTGCGCCCTATAGATAGCTGAAGGCAAATCTTCTTTAGGAGAATCTTCTGCGTAGAATAAGACTAAAAGAGCTAATAATTTTTCTTGTTTATCTTTAATTTGTTCTAATAGCTGCCTACCAAATCCGAGTAAATTTCGATACCGGTCTCTGAATAAAAGTCTATCTGCATTTAACAGCGGTAAATTATCATAAGGCTTTACGGCCTTGTTAAGTTTTGCAATTAAAGAATCAAATATTGCTTGCCGCTGATCTCTATTTAAGTTACAAAAACTATAAAATTTGGCCATTGCATGAGCAGCGGGGCTAATTTCTAGCCCGATTGATGAAAGCCCAGCCATAGCAGATTCTTGTAACACCGTACCACTACCACAGAAAGGATCAAGGACAACATCGCCCTTAGTTGAGAATTTATGCAAAATATATTCTACGAATTGGGGAGTAAACTGTCCTCTCCAATTGAAGATATTAGATCTACTTTTATTTATTACATCCAGTTTTGTTTGTTCAAGCGTTATTGGCATAATACTTTCTCTTTAGTTCCTTATTTTACCCCTTTTCTTCTCCTTAGACAATTGTTTTATAGAGGCCATTTGGTCTATACCACCAGGATGATTAATTCTTTTTAAATTTTTCAATATAACATTGTATATCCATCGCGGAAACAGTACCAAGCTGTTGCAATTCTGACAAAAGATTTAGGAAAAAGAATATCAACCCTTCATTCTGCCTGCTATTTTCTAAGATCGGGTTACCGCCTGAATCTTTTTTAAACCAAAACGATTCTTTATTAAGCGAACACCCAAAATTAAGAAATCCGTCTTTTTTAAGATTCCATAGTTGTTTTGCCGTTTGGGCAGTGCATTTCCCTTCTATTGTTAAAATTCCAGCCAAAATTTCAAAGGGCTTTTTGGGCTTAGCAATCTCCCCTCCGGCATGAACTATTTTAGCAGTTGTTCTTTCCAGTCTTCTTACAGAAGAGGCCTTTTTTGAGGCATACTGGATATTTGCATTAGTCAAAACAGGCTTAACTTCAATTATGGCATAAACACTTTCTGCAGGAACATAAGTAGCTCCGTTCTGTCTAAGCAGAAAAGGAGAATAATGCCTATCAAATATAACTATGTCAATTTGCTCGCTGACATTTCCCTTGCAGTCTATAACAAATGCCTTATCAACCTGATATCTTCTTGGTAAATAAGTAGAGAGCATGTCAACCCATTCAAGCTCAGAAGCATCCCCCTTTGTTGTCGGGTGGCAGATAATGCGGCGATTTAAGGAAAGTTTTGCGTGCATTTGATCCTGAAGACCAAGAAAAATCTTTCTGATATCAATATGATTTTTTTTCTTCATTTATTGGGTTCCTTTACTTTTTCAGATAGGTAAAGAGAATTTAGTTCCAAAAAGTTTTTTCCATAATTTAATAGACTCTGCCTCATCTTTAGATTCCAAAGCTTCTTTAGCCGTAGAATAACCATTTTTTACTTCTGCCATAAAAGCTGAAAACTCTTCAAATTCCCACCGCTTTGCGACATTAACACTGGAATATCCAGGATCGCTAATATTCGGGACACTTTCCGCCGTCAAATAACTCTGATAGGTAAAATAAATATGACTAAAAATATTCTTAACAGCATCCCCATATGAAGAAGGCTCCGATATCAGGCATTGAGCAAGCAAGCTCTCAATTATATAGGAGTTTGGCCTAGCACTTTCACTTGACAATCTATCCCGCCAATATTTAATAATTTTAATCAAAGGAACATAACATCCCTCAGTAGCTTTATTTCTTTCACTAGAAAATGTGATTTGCGCCTTTGGATGAGTTGCCACCCACGCTTTAGCTTCTCTGTCTGGGATCCATAACGGACCAGAACGATTTGAGATTGGAGTTGCAGGAACAACATCCAAACTAAACCCTTTATCGTTAATGACATTCACCGACCTTCCTTGTCTTTTCACCTTTGAATAATCTTTTTGCAGTGAAGCCTCCACCCAAGCTAAAGTAACCTCCGGTTCTGTAATGCTGCGATCCAAGTCAATAATTAAAATTACATCAACATCTTTAATATCATTGACCGCCGTCTCCCTTGCATATGAGCCGGAAAGAAATGTTTCTGGGTTGGCCTTTGAAATCTCATCATCCTTCGCCAAGAAATCCCTTATTTCTTCATGAGATTTTTTTGCCAATTTAACATTATTGGGATCTGGCTCAATACTCGCTAATAGACCGTCAAAGTACGAATTCATCTCCATTGTCGAAACTCCTTATAGCTTAATATCCGGTGGCAGTGAAGAACTTTCCGGTTGAGCATTTTCATTTGGTTCAAGGCTATATTGTTCTCGTAACGTCTTCTCAAAATTGCCACAAGTTGGACAGGCTTCGTCTTTATCAAAAAATACACCGTACCAGCGCAATATTGTCATTTCATCAATACTGTCACTTAAAGGAGGAAATGCTGAATATTTTGTATTGGGTTCTGGCCGATTAAGCCAAAAATACCAATTTGCTGAAAAATCTTTGTCCAGGACATGCAACGTAGAATCTTTGCCTTTTATCAACTCCTGTAAGGCCAATTTTGAAGTCATTGTAGCAATAGGCTCAACATCTATAGCCAACCCGGGTTCAATTGGCACAGGCATATCAGAATATGCGATCTCATTAGCGTTGGCAACTGATGAAATCTCTTGGTCTGTCTCAACATCAGGCATGCCTAATAAAAAACAATGGTAACAGGCAGTCTCCCCGGGATACACTCTTAGCACCTGCCCTCCATACGCCCTGCGGAAAGCTCCCGAGAAAAGCATAGGCTTCTTGAAATCTATATTAATAGCGTTAATCAACAGCTTGCTTTCCCGATTATCTGTAGCACATATAATTAAATCCACGCCTTTGATTATTTCTTGTATTTTATCTTTGGTAGTTTCATCCGCTTTTATTGGATATGGGTAAGCTTTAATATCCGGGTTCTTTTCCAACAACAAATCTCTAGCTACAAGAACTTTTTGTCTGCCAATGTGGGATATACCAGCCTGGTGCCGGCATATATTCCCAATCTCAAGCCTGTCAGGATCAATAAGATGGAAATTTCCAACGCCACACTTTGCGAGATTAATAGCAATTTGAATCCCTCCCGTCCCCAATCCGAGTATTAAAACAGAACTATCCTTTAGCAGGCCTGTTTCGATTAAGCCGTGATGTCTTGACGAAATTTCATAGCCAACATTAACTATATGCGTAACTATTTTTTCATCTTTTGTTTTGTCCGCATTAGAATAAGAAACCGCTTTAAATTTTTCGCCTGTCGGTGATACGTAATCAAAAGGCTGCTCAGCAGAAACTTTTATTAACTGAACCACAATCTGATACTCCTTGGTATCACATTCGCCGATAACTATTGCTCCGTAAACTTCTTTTTGGCTCGGACACGCTCCCATTGAACTCAATGAATAAGCATCCCCGTCATCCCACTCTGATAAAGTGATTGGTAAGATTTTAGTATCAAGGAGCTTCTTCCAGTTATTATTTATATATTCCGAAGGTATGGTAATCATCTTAAATAAAACATATCGGCTTCTTCCGCCGAAATATTTAATCCCGTTGTTGTATAATCTGTTGTTGAAACAGCCACTATCGTTTTCTTTGTCCTATCATAGACTAACTTATTGTGGCCTTGTCGGCGTGCTGCAATCGACTGCATCGCTTCTCGTATTTGCTCTTTTTGTGAATCCATCTTTCACCCCTACGCTTCCTTCATTGTAGATACAAAATTGTCTATAGGCTGGCCTGTTGCCAGATGTTGCTCAAAAGCTTCAAACCATAACATTGCTTTTAGCATTACCTTATTCAAGGTAATGCTGCTATCCCATCTACTTTGTCTCCAATGGCAAATCTGGACTTCGCCGGTACTGTCATTTTCCAAAGTATGCATACTATGAGATACTTTATAACTATTTATCGAAACACCCCCATAGCCGATCAAGGGATTAGGCTTATGGACATAAACCTTGGGGCAGGCGGTTGGATAATAATCCGGTATTCTGCACCAAATCGTATAGCTCCTTCCACCACTTGAATTATAGTCTCCACAGATATAATAAAAATTTCCCGGCTGATAATACCTTACTAAAAATTGAGACATTCCATCTCGATTTAATATTTGATTTTCTAAATTCAGCCTTTCTAATAAAGTCATGCCTTATTCTCTTTAATTAATTTATAGCACTGGATAATCTTATCCAGATTAGCTAAGGATAATTCATTGTCTTTGATATCTAGCTCAGTAGATTTACCTGTTTTCCTATCAATCCAATCAACCTGCAATACCTTATGGGGCCAATTACTGTCTACTGCGAATGCGATGTGTTGTTCGTCTCTGACAGGAACAACAAGAATATAGCCAAACTCGGTCTGGTGTATTTCAATATCTTTCGAGGAAATACGCCTAAATTCTATTCCTGCATTTAGCAATACTTTATCGGAGATTATTTTTTGTGGATTCCCTTCATTTCCGGATACGCGGCCAAGTTGTTCTTTTGGAACCATTATTTTTTCTATCTGGAATATCGAATATGAATCCAACTGCTGTTCTGGCATTCTTTTCCTGGCCATCAGAGCTTCCCTGACAGGGCTTAATCCTTTTAGAACGATTAAAGATAACTCAGAAGGATTTGTGGCAGGAAAATTGCTGTAAATAAAGGGGTGAATCTGGATAACCCTGTTTTTTCTTGATTCATTTGAAAAAGTCGTTACAAATTCTATCATCTCTCTGAAATTATTCTTCTCTGCCAGCCGTTTAACCCTCTCGCGGTCGCCAGTACTTGGAGAATGTAATCCTAGTTTATGATGTGAATGCCAATCGCCAAAATAACGTAAGCCCCATTCATTGCTTAATTCTGAGCTGATTTTAATCAAATACTCAACGTCTAATCTAAAATGAGTATTATTTCTGATGGCTTTCTGACCGGCCCTAGTCGCTAAATAGATAATCGGGATATCCTGCCAGACCCCAAACAGATCTCCGCCTGTTTCGGTTTCCCATGAAGAACTCTCCAACCCTATTGCTTGCAGTTCGGATTCATAAATTGCCGCGAATCTAACTTGCTGGCTAACAACGGGCAATGCAGTCTCAAGGTCTTCAATTGTCTTGAAGGGATCCGGCTGCTTTAAAGCAAACTTAAAGAGCCTCGAAAAAAAAGGGTGCTTCTCAATCCAATCGCGTATGTGTTTTGGCATCTCTAAATTATACTTATTAAGTGTTGATACAGGAATATCAAGTAAATCTGAAATTTTTTGCAGTAACTCATAATTGGGCGCCCTTCTCCCTTTTTCAATATCAACGAGATAGGCGGCTGAAATCCCTAAGTTACGTGAAAACTCCCTAAGTGATATTTTCTTCTTTACTCGTTCCTGTTTTATTTTCTCCCCTATTTGCATGAATAGATGTTAGCAGTGTTAGCGAACATTGTCAACACTTATTTTAATCTTCTCAGCTGTAGTTTATAGGGGAGTTAATTTTCTGGCAAGCTCTTGTATGGTGCTTTCGTGATGCTTAAGGAGCTTTTCTCGATGGCAGGTTATAAAATCGGGGTGGAGTGAAATGCGATATTGTTTTGAGCCGTTGTTCTCTATGAACTTCTGACCCTCTTTATCCAATAAACTTCCCTGCAGACTGGTTCTGAGGTTGCTGTAAATCTGAAACTTATCAACATCAGTGATAATACCTTCTGACTCTAAAGTATGCCTGCTAACCCAGCCACCCTTTTTCTTTTTTAATTCAAGCGCAAGGCGCAAGAATAACTTAAACACCGAGTCGCCAAGCTTTATCTTGTGGTTATTCACTTCGATTTCGTTGCTCCGCCTCATGGGAATGGTGCCGGGTATATAGACCTTATCGTAGCATTTGTATTCAAAATCCTTATAATCCTTATTTTGCTTCTCTGTCAGCTCCCTGATAACAAGGTCCATGCCTATATCCGGCTTCAGCAGCCCAGATATAATCTCTCCGAGCAGCCTACAGATTTGAGTATCAAAGGTTTTATGGACAAGGTTCGTCTTCTTTAAGCGCTTTTTAAGGATACCAGCTTCATTGCTTGATACAGGCGTAAAAACAACAAGGATGCTATTATTTTTGCAGATGTATTTTAAGGTAGACAACTTAAGCAGTTTTCCATTGCCGACATTAAGAATAAAAACCAACCCCATACGCTTTCCGCTACGGGTTTGATTTGCTATATAAAAATACCCTTTCCGCATTCTTGCCCTTTATTACGCGCCTATCTAACTTAATTCGTCTATCCATTTTTCCAAAGCCTCGGGGTCCCAAGCCAAGCGTTGCGTCGACCTGCATTCCAAGGCCTTAGGAGCTGTTGCTTTTTCGCAGCCTTCAAGAAACATACCGCGAATATTCATCCACGCT